>VBOC01000245.1:3234-4284 GCA_005877655.1 Ignavibacteria bacterium | reverse complement strand
AGGGCTCGACAGAGGTCGAGATCAACGGTGCAAAATGCTCGATCGAGATCGAACGTGCAGGTGATCCCGCTCGGCCCGCTGGTCGCGCGTAAGCGGGACTCGCTGCGCTCGCGGTACTTCGCCCAGGAGTGGGGCTCAGCAGGAACCGGCGTGAAGAGTTTGTTTGTTCATTGAAGGAAGGAACCGAGCGACATGCCAAAAACTAAGAAAACATCGGCGATGGCCGAAAAGACTCTCAATATTCTAAAGGCGAAGGCCAGGACGAGGAAAGTGGTTTCGCCGGGAGTGAAGCCGCCCCCGAGGACCAAAATGGCGAAACCGGAAGCCGCGAAGGCGCCGATCCGGAAGTCTTCATACAGCAAGCAGGAGCTGGAGTATTTCAAGAAAATCATCCTCGAAAAGAAGAAAGAAATTCTCGAAGAGCTCGAGACGCTGAGGGATACGATGATGGACTCGACCACCGGCGAGTACGCGAGCGAGAACTCCACCTATTCCACGCACATGGAGCAGGGGACAGACGCCATGGAACGGGAAAAGACCTTTCTGTTCGCCTCGCGCGAAGGAAAGTTTCTCAACCATCTGCAGGATGCCCTCTCGCGCATCGAGCGGGGGGAATACGGCCGGTGCTCGGTCTGCGGAAAGCTGATCGAAAAAGAGCGGCTGGAGGCGGTGCCGCACGCGCAGCAATGCCTCGCGTGCAAGTTGCGCGCCGCGAAGTGATCCCCGGGAGATCCGCCTCGTGCGCATACTAAACGTGAGCCTGTTCATCGTTCTCGCAGACCAGATCACCAAGATCATGGTGAAGGGGATCGATCTCCCCGGCCTCGGCATCCACCTGCGGGGCATACCGATGGGAGCCAGCCGGCCGATCATCGGGGATTTTCTTCGCCTTACGTATATAGAAAACCCCGGCATGGCGTTCGGGATCGATATCGGGGGGAAGTTGTTCTTTTCGATTTTTTCTATTGTTGCCAGCGCCGGCATTCTGATGTACCTCTACCGGGCGAGGAACGAAAGCCTCGCCTTCCGGATCGCACTCGCGATGATCCT
>VBOC01000245.1:0-3072 GCA_005877655.1 Ignavibacteria bacterium | reverse complement strand
TGCTTTTTTTAACGACGGCCGCCTCTTCCACGGTCGGGTGGTTGATTTTATCGATGCGGATTTCTTCAACGTCAACTTCCTCGGGTTCAAGCTCTCCCGGTGGCCCGTCTTTAATATCGCCGATGCCTCCGTGACGTGCGGGGTGCTCCTGATGCTGTTCTCGCATCGGAGATCCTACGGAAGCAAGCAGGCAATCCCGCCGGTCCCGCTCGGCGGGACTAGCGGGAGTGTCACGGGTTCCGGACCGGAAATTCTTCCGGCGGCTGTCGTGACGCCCGAACCATCTCAATCCCAGAGCGGCGGACAACCTCCCCAATCGTGAGGACCATGGAGTCCCGCGAGTTTGAAATTATCGTCCCTCCCGGGAAGGTACGGGAGAGGCTGGACACCTTTCTCGCCCGCCACGTCGCAAACGCCACCCGCTCCAAGGTTCAGCACGCGGTGAAAGGGGGGAACGTCCTGGTGAACGGAAAAGCGGTGAAATCGAGCTATAAGATCTCACCGGGCGAGATCATTTCCGTCAGAATCCCGACACCGGCCCCGCCGGATCTTTTGCCCGAAAACATCCCGCTTGACATCCTCTTCGAAGACGACTCCCTGCTCGTGGTGAACAAGCCCGCGGGGATGGTAACCCATCCCGCCTACGCCAATTATACCGGAACGCTCGTTCATGCGCTCCTCCATCATTGCCGCGATCAGCTCTCGACGCCCGGCGAGCAGGCCCGGCCGGGGATCGTCCACCGGCTCGACAAGGGCACTTCGGGGCTCCTCGTTGTTGCGAAGAACGATTTCGTCCACGCGGCGCTGGCGAAGCAGTTTTTCAACCATACGATCGAACGGGAGTACTGGGGACTCGTCTGGGGGCATTTCGGGAAAGGCGCCGGCTCGGGAACCATCAGCGCCGCCCTCGGGCGGAGCAAATCGGATCGCAAGAAGATCGCGGTCACTGCTTCGGGCAAGGAGGCTGTGACCGAATACGGGATCCTCGAGGAGTTCGGTTTTTGCTCGCTGATCAGGCTCAGGCTGCACACCGGGAGAACACACCAGATCAGGGTGCACCTGCACCATGTGGGGCATCCGGTGTTCGGCGATCCGACCTATGGCGGGAGAAGAATTCCGGGGGGACAAACGGGGATCAAGGAGGATGTCCGGTTTCTCATGGGCCTATTGACACGCCAGGCCCTCCATGCCAAAACGCTCGGATTTATCCATCCCGCAAGCGGGAAACCCATGCGGTTCGACAGCGATCTGCCGGAGGATATGAAGGAAGTGATCGGCTATCTCAAAAAGAGGGGTACCTAGACAGGACGGACTTCTTCCAGTTCGGCGCCGGGCGGTGCCGCGATGCAATACGCCGGCGGTTCTACCTTCTGAATCGTTCGAAGATAACGGAGACCGCCAGCGCTATTACGAGGCCGGCAAAGAAAAAGAGTACGGGCACGATCTTTCCGAAAATTTCCTCAATCATACAGGTTAGCGACGAGCACACCTACGGTAACAAGACACGTCAAAGATACTCGATCGGGGGCCTAAATACAAGAGGGGTAGGCAATTCTGTGACGTGGGCAACACATATGGAGCCGGTGACGCGCCTGCTTTGCGCAGGATACCCGACGTGGAATTTTGCGATTCCGTCCGTATCCGCGCTTCCGTTTGGGGAGGAGTGACCGCAGCCGGACTGAATGAGAAAGCGGATAGATCGCATTCCTCGCCTGAGGTCATAATTCGGCCAGATGTTTCTGAAGCTTTTCCAGGTTTGCACGGAAGTGGCCCAGCTTTTCCCTCTCCCTGTCGACAACCTCCTTCGGCGCTTTTCCAACAAAATGCTCGTTTGCGAGCTTGTTTTGAATGCTGTCAAGCATCCGCTGCGTGTGAGCTATTTCCTTGCGGAGCCGTTCCCTCTCCGCGTCGAGATCGATCACCCCTTCGAGCGGGATGAAGATTTCGCCCCCGTCAACGACCGCGCTCGCGGAGTGGTGCGGTTTTTCCCCATTCTTCAACTGCTGGATTTTCGTGACGCGGGCCAGACGCTGAAAGTAGCGCAGATACTTTTCGATGATCTTCTCCCGCCCGGCGTCGCTGAACCGGATGACAAGCTCGATGTCCTTCGAGGGGGGCACCGAGAGTTCGCCCCGGACGTTTCTGACGCTGTTGATCGCATGCTGAACGAACGCCATCTCCTCCTCGGTCTTCTTGTCGATCCATCGATCCTCCTTCCGGGGGAACGCGGCGATCATGATTGATTCGCCGTCCGTTCGCGGCGCCAGATGCTGCCAGAGTTCCTCCGTGATAAACGGCATGAACGGATGAAGCAGGCGAACGGATTGATCGAAAATGCCGATCGCGCGATTCAGAACCGCGCGCTTCGCGACCTCGGGCTCGTCGCCATAGAGCCGCCCCTTGACCATCTCGACGTACCAGTCGCAGAAGTCGTGCCAGAGGAAATCGTAGAGAATCTTCGCCGCCTGGTTGATCTCAAATCGTTCCAGCGAGGAGGTCAATTCGCCGATCGTCGAGTGGAGGCGGGAGAGGAGCCAGCGGTCGGCGAGGTCAAGATGATCTTCCGGAAGCGCGGAATGCCCCGGACCCTTCGATCCGGCAGAGGCGGCCTTTGTTCCGCCTCCGGAGACTGTCCCCGCGGAAGGGGCCGATCCGAGCTGCTCCTTGTTCAGTAAAAGGAATCTCCCTGCATTCCATACCTTGTTCGCGAAGTTACGGCCCATCTCACACTTCTCGTTTGCATAGTGCACATCCTGCCCCAATGGAGCGAGGTAGAGGATCGTGAAGCGAAGTGCGTCGGCGCCATAGTGCGCGATGACGTCGAGAGGGTCGGGGGAATTCCCGAGCGACTTGCTCATCTTCCGCCCCTCGGTGTCGCGGACGATGCTCGTGAAGTAAACGTCCCGGAATGGCACGACATCATCGACCCCCCTCCGCTTCGATCCGTCGGGAAGCGGAACTTCGCCCATGACTTCCAAACCCGCCATGATCATTCTGGCGACCCAGAAAAAGATGATATCGGGTCCTGTGACATTCTGGCGACCCAGAAAAAGATGATATCGGGTCCTGTGA
>VBOC01000244.1 GCA_005877655.1 Ignavibacteria bacterium | reverse complement strand
TTTCCAGCGGTATTTTATTGAAAGCATGGCCTCCACAGGGATAAAGGGCTGATGAACTACCCCTCCTATACCTATCCTGTCTCCTCGCTGCGCGCGGGTTCGAGCCTGGGCAACTTTTATACCTTTGCGCGCCTGAGCGCCGGCACCGATCTCAAGGGCCTCTGGAGTGCCATTGATGATCAATATTATCTCGGTGAGTGGAACATCGATCTCTTCATTGATGGGATAAAGCTCGAAGCTCATTCAACGGTATTTAATCCGGAATCCCAGGAAACGCGCTACGGTGAAGGGCACATCGACGTGCGGAAGCGCTTCCTTCTTCCGTTCTCGACCGACAGGCGTTCGCAGCAACTTCCTTCACCGCTGCAGGCGGCAATATTTCTCGTGCAATGCACGAACAACAACGCCGGGGCCAAACAACTCCTGATCCGCCATGTCTTGGTCTTCCCCGCCCGCCCGAGCGAACTGTTTACCAAACAGCCGCCCCCCGACCAGTGCGCGAAGCGGGTCGACATCCAACCGCGGGAAGGGCGGTTCGAGATACTCACAGCGGGTAAGCCTCTCGAGGTGAGGATCTTTGGATCGTCCCTCGCCCTGCGCAAGCATTTGATATCCGATGAGACCCTTATCATAGAGTATTCCCTCTCCGCCGGGCCCGGTCAAACCGTCGAAGCGCCGTTCGTTCTCGCCTGGTCGGGAGATGGAGTTGAATCTGCTCATAAGATCTATCTCCAGTGTGAACATCCAACCGACATCGCGAAAGAAAGCATCGCCGAGTACAAGAAAGTCCTTTCCAGAACCGATATTCTGACGCCGAATCCTGTGATCAATCGCGGCGTGCGCTGGGCAAAGGTGAACACCGTCAGGGTCCAGCACAAGTACCGGACCGGCGAGGCATTCACGAACGATCCGCCGCAGGATATCGTCGTCATTCGTGATCTCGCATGGTACGTTTTCGGCTCCGACTACATCACCCCCGAATTTTCGGCCAACACCCTGTCCCTCGGGGAGCGGCATGCCTTCCACGAGAATGGAAAGTTAACCGAATTCATCCGCGCGAACGAAGAAGTCCCCGCGCTGCATGACTACGGCCTGAACATCAATGACGATACGCCTCTCTATATCTGCGCCCTCTTTCACCATCTTCTCCCCGGCAATGGCAGCTACACACCGGAATCCGCTTATACTCTCATGAAACGGGCGTGCGATTATATCCTGTCGCAGGTGGAAGATGGGCTCGTCCGCTGCCATTCGAAGGGGACGAATGTGTGGGGCATCTGCGGATGGCGGAATATCATCGACGGGTACAACCTCTCGGGGGCCGTCACCGAAATCAATGCTGAATGCTATTATGCGCTGCGGTGCACGGCCGATATCGCCGCTCACGTAGGACAAATCGAAGAGTCGCGGCTCTATCACCGCGCAGCCGAACTGCTGAGGGATGAGGTGAACAAACAACTGGTATCCGAGAAGACCGGGCTCTATTTGCTCAATCTCGCCGACGACGGGACCCGGCGCCACGACATCACCGGTGACTTGATCTTCCCGGTGCTTTTCGGCGTGGCAGATCCGGCGATGAAGGAAAAAATCCTCAAGAGGCTTACAGAAGATGACATCTGGACTCCATTCGGCGCCAGGACGGTCAGCAAGAACGAGGCAAACTACGATCCGGACCTGGGCTGCCAGCTCCTCGGCGGCGTCTGGCCGAATCTGACCGCGTGGATCGCCTTTTGTGCGCGCGAAAATGATCCCGCGAGGCTCGTCGAGGGAATGGTCAACATCTATAAACTTTCCGAGCCCGAACGCCCGGCCGACTTCATCAACGTCGTCCCGGGGGAATTTCCCGAGCGGCTCCACGGCGAAACTTTTCAGAGCAGGGGGATGGCGATGAGTCCGTGGATGCCGCCGACCTATGGCTGGCTTGGAATCGAAGGCCTGTTTGGCGTGAAACCAACTTTCGGCGGCCTTAGAATGGACCCGTCCATCCCTCCGGAGTGGAACTGGATCGCGGTGAGAAATCTTCCCTATAACGGACTGACGATCTCCGCATTCGTCTACGACGGAGTGATCTACTCAAACTACGCATTAAGGAGTTCGTTGCCCGTGAAAACGGGGGTATTGGTCGAATCATCTGCCGACAACGACCGCTTCATGTGCATCGCAATCAAAACTGCGAAGGAGATCGCCGTCTTCACGGCAAGCGATGAGGGCGGGGACGGGACTCTCTCAATCGTCCAGGAGGGCTTTATGATCTCCGAGTCGATCTCACTCGCGCCCGGTGAGGCAACATTGCTCAATGTCTCGACGAAAGTCCGTGTCGCGGAGGGATGATACAACCCGCATGAAAGCTGCCCTTTTTAATGGACCGAGATCACTTACGATCACATCGAAGCCGATCCGAAAGCTGGAGCCGGGGGAGCTGCTGGTGAAGGTCGAGGTTTGCGGCGTGTGCGGAACGGACGTGCACATTGTCGATGGAACATCCCGGTCCACCCCGCCGGTCGTTCTCGGGCACGAATATGCCGGGGTCGTCGCGGATACCGCAAGTACAGATAATAGGGAATTGGTCGGACGGCGGGTCGCTGTCGATCCCAACATCGCCTGCGGAATATGCTATTTCTGCCGGCGCGGCCTGGTGCATCTCTGCTCGAACCTGAAGGCACTCGGTGTCGACATCGACGGGGGCATGGCTGAGTACTCGATCGTACCCGAACGTCAGGTGTATCTCATTCCGCCGGCAATGCCGAAAGAGACGAGCGCGTTCATCGAGCCGGTCTCCTGTACCGTGCACGGAATCGACAGGGCGGGTGTGAAGGCCGGCGACACGGTGATCATCATCGGCGGGGGAACGATCGGGCTGATCATGCTCCAGCTCGCGAAAAATGCCGGAGCGGCAAGCGTGATCGTCCTGGAACCGATTGAGCACAAGCGGCGCATCGCAGCCGAACTCGGGGCTGAACTGGTTCTCGATCCATCTCAAGGTGATCCGTCCGCCCTCCTGCGCGATGCCGCGATCCAGGGCGGCGACGTTGTGATCGAGTGCGTCGGTAAACCGCAGACGATGCAGCTTGCAATCGACCTGGCCCGCCGGGGCGGGACAGTGGAGTTCTTCGGGGTGGCCCCTATCGGTGAGAAAATCCCCCTGGAGCCTAACCAAGTCTATTATAAAGAGCTCACGATCGTCGGTTCGTACGTAAACCCCCATACCTTTGACCGCTCGATCGCCCTGCTCACTTCTGGAAAACTCCGCGTCGACGCGTTTCAAATCGACCGGTTTCCGCTTGACGGAGTACACGAAGCGCTGCGCCGCCAGAAAGAGGGAACTACGATCAAAAGCATCATCGTGCCGAATTCATGAGGTCGGCTCCGTTGGTTACGAGCGTGGGTGAGATCATTGTCGATTTTGTATCGGCCCGGGCAGGAACCACACTGTCCGGGACCCCGGGCTTCTCCAAACATGCGGGAGCGGCGGCGGCCAACGTTGCAGTCGGGCTCGCGAAGCTGGGTATCCGGACGTCCTTCATCGGCCGGGTCGGTCGCGATCCGTTCGGGCATTTTCTCACCTCGGAGCTCCGGAAGACGGGGGTGGACACGGCGCGCGTTCGCATCGATGATTCACACCGGACCCGCCTCGCATTCGCCTCGCGGACGCGCTCGGGAGGGAGAGATTTTGCATTCTGGGAGTCGAGTCCTGCCGACGAGCAGCTCCAACCCTCCGATGTCGACCTTTCACACCTCGCGCGCTCCGGCATCGTCCATATAGGTTCATTCCTTCTACTGAAGGAACCGGCGCGCTCGACGGCATTTCACATCGCAGAAAAAGTGTCCCGGCTCGGAAGCATGGTTTCATTCGACCCGAACATCCGCCTGCCCCTCTGGCGATCGCCGGGGGAGGCCAGGCGGGAGCTCTTAAAAATGGTGGGAATCGCTTCGGTCCTCCGCCTCAACGATAAGGAGGCGTATTTCCTGACAGGGATCCGCCCTTACCGGCGCGCGGCATCGAAATTGCTGGCGGAAGGCCCGATTCTCGTGGCCATCACCATGGGCTCACGAGGCTGCTATGCATGCACCAACCGGCACTCGTCTTTCGTCCGGGGTTTCAAGGTGCGTGTAGTCGACACGACCGGCTGCGGGGACAGCTTCCTCGCAGCGCTGCTGTTTGGCATACTCAAGGAACGCAAGCGTATCCGGAATTTCTCGGAATCAACACTCGGATCGATCTGCAGATTTTCAAATGCAGCCGGCGCCCTCACCGCGACAAGACTGGGGGTGATCACCGCGCTTCCGACCCGAGCGCAAGTCGAACGCTTTCTGAACGCGAACAGGATTCGCACATGATCCGCACTTCAATCCAAGCCTGCCAAGCCTGCCAAGCCTGCCTCGCCTGCCTCGCATTGCTCATGCTGGCTTCGATCACCCATCTCCTGGGACAGGATCA
This sequence comes from Ignavibacteria bacterium, assembly GCA_005877655.1. Lineage (GTDB taxonomy): Bacteria > Bacteroidota > Ignavibacteria > UBA10030 > SZUA-254 > VBOC01. Next base: position 1,554 of record VBOC01000244.1, on the reverse strand, counting down.
CTCATCGCTCGTGAACTTCAGTCATCTCAATCATCTCACAGAAAGAATCGATTTCCTCGGCGACAGCGTTGATATCCTTCACGTTTACTCGAATTATCCGGATTACCGATGGATCGACGCTGCTGAATCCGGTCCAGAGGGAATCGCCTGCATCGACGATGCGGGACGGGCAGCAGTCCTTTATCTGCGGCATTACGAGCTGACCGGAAGAGAGGAGAGCCGCACGCGGGCCCTCTCGCTCCTAAGATTTGTCGTCAAGATGGAGACGCCCGATGGAAAATTCTATAACTTTATCCTGAAGGATCACTCGATCAATACGACCGGCAAAACCAGCTTCAAATCATTCGGCTGGTGGGCAGCACGAGCGCTTTGGTCGATGGGAACCGGATACCGGGTTTTGCGAACGCGCGACACTGCATTCGCCGCCGTCCTCGGGGATGGGATAAGGAGGGCCCTTCCGAACGTCGGTTCTTTACTGGAAAACTACCGGAAGTATGAAACAACGAAGAAACTTCGCGCTCCGACATGGCTTCTTTACGGGTCCGGGGCCGATGCCACATCGGAATTATTGCTCGGATTGACCGAGTATCATGCTGCCTCACGCGATCCGCGCGTCGGGACACTTATCCTAATACTCTCGTCCGGTCTCACCTCGATGCAGGAGGGAAACATGCGGACATTCCCCTACTCACTTCACCGGTCCTGGCAGACCTACTGGCATATGTGGGGTAACAGCCAGACGCAGGCGCTCGCACAGGCGGGAAAATCACTGCCCGTCAGGAAGATGGTCGAATCCGCGAAACAGGAAGCTGATTGCTTTTACAGCAGGCTGCTCATCGAGGGATTCATGAAGGAGATGGATGTGACCGATCCCTCGAAGAAAATTGAATACGAGCAGATCGCCTACGGCGTGCGTCCGATGGCCGTCGGACTGCTCCGTCTGTATGAAGCAACCAAGGATTCCATATACCTCAAGATGGCGGGATTGGCAGCTTCGTGGCTGTTCGGGAATAACGTTCTTCATCAGGCGATGTACGACTCTTCAACGGGCCGCTGTTTCGACGGCATCCGGGACAGTGCGACGGTCAATCGAAACTCCGGGGCCGAATCGACCATCGAGGCCCTCCAGACGCTTGTGGAGATTGAACGGTATCCTCTCGCAAAACACTATCTCGGTTTCCGCAAGACCCGCCAGCGCCGGACCGAAAGGTTTCTTTACGCCGCCTTCCGGAATTCCGGCGGAGAGAGCCTGACACTGGCTATCGATTTGAAAAAGTCGGGGCTTTTGCTTTTAGAACAAGCCGAGAGTGTTGAATTCCAGAAAGTGCAAGACCGTGACTAACTCCGCCCGGGATCACGCTCCTCTCCGCGGCGCACCCCGCCGCACACTTCGCCCTGCACTTCGCCCTGCATTTCGCCCTGCATTTCGCCCTGCATTTCGATTGATTGCCGCGACTTCTCTCGCCATGTTTTTTTCGGAAAGCGTGATAGCTCAGCAGATTTCCATCCCGAGAATAGAGCTGATGCCGAACAGGCCCGCCCCGTATCTCATGC
>VBOC01000054.1:3473-17870 GCA_005877655.1 Ignavibacteria bacterium | reverse complement strand
TGAGGCCTACAAGTATGAAGAGCTCAAGTGCGTTCGCAGCGAAAACTGGCTTGTGAGGGGGGTCGGATGCTCGCGCGGATCACGGGCCCGGTTCCGAATCTTTCTCGTGCGGGAGTTCGTGATAAAAAGCTTCGATCGGATCCGGCGGGAATATCATGAGTTCAGGCGGTTCGCGATCACCAAGAAACCGTCAGCGATGGCGAGTCTCCGTTTTGTCCGATCCAAACTCGTTCTCCTCTACCAATTGGGAGTAAACTATTGTGAACATTTCTTTTTCAATGAAAGCCAACACCATGCGCCGAGATAAAGCGCCGCGGAGGGCGGTCATTCTCACCGGTGGGGGATGGCCGGGTGCATACGACATCGTGCGCGCACTAGGGCTGGCGGGAGTTAAGTCTATTGTCGTTTCCTCACAGCCGGACAGCCGAGCCATTACGAAAAGATCGCAGACGCTCTGGAAGCGATCGGAACTTCGGTGGAGGAGAAGCCCGTGCTTTTCTATGTGGGCGACGCCGAGGTCGGATTTGTGCATCAGTTCCGGGACCGGCTGCAGGAACACTTCCGGTTCCTCCTGCCGGGCGATCCGCTCACCACGACCCTCCTCAACAAGTCGCGGTTCTATGAGTTCGCGCAACGGTGCGGCCTTCCCGTTCCGCGGGGGGAATCGTTCTCGGATGCGCGCGACCTGCGGAAAAGAATCGGCGCGGTCGCGTTTCCCTGCATCATGAAGCCTTCCTTCAACCAGGACTGGTTCTGGAAGAATCCCGCAGAGCGGGATCGGTTGCCATCGTACAAGCAGGCGCTGCGCCGATTCGGTTCGAAGGATGACCTGTTGGAATTTGCCGACGCGCTCCCCGAGCGGGCTTCCGGGTTTGTGGTTCAGTCTTACATCGACGGCGGCGACGATGCGATCACGACCTTCCACGGCTACTTCAATGAACGCTCGGAATGCCTCGGCTAACTCGCGCACCATTTACAACGAGGCGTTGGCGAAGCAGAGTATCGGTTACCTCGCCCGGATCGGCATGCGCGGCATCGTCAAGATCGACTATAAGCTGGATGAACGGACTAACGATTTCATGATCATGGAGATTGAGCCGCACTTTCAATTCTGGCACCTCCTCGGAGCGTACGCCGGGATAAACCTGCCCCTGATTGCCTATCGCCATCAGCGGGAAGAGCGGGTAGGACTTTCCGGAGGTTATGCGGATGATCTCCGAATGCTTTATTTCCTTCCGGATATCCGCGCATATTGGGGCGGCTACCGGAAATCCGGAGAGTGGGCCCTGGTCCCATATCTCAAATCGTTCATGAAGAAAAAATACTACCGCATATTTGATCCGCTCGACCCGTTGCCCTTCGTTCGTTCCGCCATGGGCTTTGGCGGGCGCATCCTCAAACGTCTCCCTGTTAATATCATCGGATGAGCGAACAATAGAGTATGCAGAATTCATCGGCAAAGAGCTCGGGGGCACTGATTCTATCGGCTGGATGGTCTCCCTGCGCGTACGATATCGCAAGGTCGCTCGGCATGACCGGAATCATGAGCCATATCGCTTCCTCGCAGCCCTCGGACATCGGATTTCATTCCCGTTATTGCGCCGGACGGTGGGTGCTTCCCTTTTTCAAGCCCGAGAATTACGGCGAGATCATCATGCGGCTGCAGAAGCTCAGCTCCGGGTGGGGGGAGAAGCCCGTCCTCTTCTATGCATCGGACCCTGAACTGTGGTTTGTCTGGAGATACCGCCATCAACTTGAGCCTTTCTACCGTTTTCTGCTGCCTCCCGACGATCTGCTTGAGAAGCTTTTCAACAAGGTGCTCTTCGCGAAGTTCGCCCGCGAGCACGACCTCCCGATCCCCCGAACGGTCACGCTCCGGCGCCTCGAAGACTTTCTGGAGCTCGAGGGTTCGATCACGTTTCCCTGTATCGTCAAGCCGGCATACAGCCAGGACTGGATATGGGATACACCCGAGCAGGCGGCCCGCTTCGGATCGTACAAGAACGCGTTGCGGAGGTTCGAGACAAGAGCCCAGCTTCTGGACTTCTGCGGGGCACTGCCCGAAAGAGAGGCTGGGGTCGTGATTCAGGAATATATCGACGGGAGGGATGAATCGATTGACAGTTTCCACGGGTACTTCGATATCCACTCGCGTTGTCTTGGATATTTTCTGGGCCGCAAAATACGCACCTACCCGCCGCATACCGGCGGGAGCGCGTATGTGCGGACAATCCACAACACGTCTCTCGCCCGGTTGAGCGTCGAGTATCTCCGGCGAATCGGATTTCAGGGAATAGTGAAAATAGATTACAAATGGGATGTTCGGACAAAAGCATTTAATATTCTGGAGATCAATCCTCGCTTCAACCTCTGGGAGCTGCTGGGCGCTTATGCGCGCGTTAATCTGGCATCGGCGGCCTATCATGACCAGCGCGGAGAGTCCGTGGATTGTGGACAATCGTACACCGATGACGCCCGCCTGCTGCATGTCAAACAGGATCTTCGAGCGTACTGGACCGGTTACCGGCACACCGGAGAGTGGACGTTCAATTCATACCTGAGGTCGTTCGCGGCGAAGATCCACTTCCGCGTCTTCGATCCCACGGACCCACTTCCGTTTATGGTTTCGGCACTGGGATTTCTCCTGAGAAGGCGTCAGAGAGCGCCGGCAACCCGCCAGAAACAGGGTCCTCCCGAGGCCCACAAAACACCTATCGGGTCTGCAATGACGGAGTACCGGGTGAGTATCGTCTTAATATCAAAGGGGAAACGTGATCGAAGTCGTTGATACTGTTGCGGGTTTGATGAAACTGGAGCGCGAATGGGATGCGCTGGCATTGGAATTTCAAAACCCGCTCCTCACCCACGAATGGTTTGCCGCCTGCGCGGCGGCGGTGAGCCCTCCCGATGAGCTCATGATTATTCTCATCAGGGACGGAGAAGAACTCGTCGCCGCAGCGCCGATGGTGATGGTTCGCCGCCGGGGCGTCCGGCGGCTGGAACTGCTTGGGAGCTCGACCCTGCAGGAGCCGAGCGGTTTTCTGTTCAGGGATGAAGAATCGCTCAAGGAACTCCTTTGGGCGGTCAGTGCTCAACGGCTCCCGATACGCCTTGGAAGGATTGCGGCGGATTCGCCCGAGATCCGGCTTGCCCGAAGATTGGCTGCTCCGCTTCGCGGGGTAACGGTACGAAGGCAGTCCGCCTCTCCATGGCTCCTCATCGACGGACCCTGGGAAGATTTTGAAGCGGGGATTTCTTCAAGCCGGCGCTCAAGCTTGCGGCGGGCGCGGCGGCGGCTGGATGAAATGGGGGAGGTGCAGATACAGGTGGAATCGCCGACGGAGGAGAGTGTCGAATCCTATCTTCGCGAATTTGTCAACGTAGAAGCAACCGGGTGGAAGGGGCGGCTGGGGACGGCCGTCCGGTCCGACCCCCGTTCCGCGCGCTTTTTTACTTCGTACGGGCATGCGGCCGCCCGGACGGGCGCCCTCCGGTTCTTTTTCCTGCGGGTCGATGGTCAGGCAGTTGCGGGGATACTGGCGGTCGAACATGCACGGCGCTTGTGGGTGTTGAAGGTCGGGTTCGATGAAACGTGGGCACACTGTTCCCCTGGTATCTTGCTGATGCATGAGGCCATCCATTGGGCATTTTCAAAAGGCCTTGCCGAGTTTGAATTTCTCGGGACGGACGAGCCGTGGATCCATATGTGGACGAGCGCGAAGCGGGAACACGTGTTGCATGATTGTTATCCGTTCTCGGTCGACGGGCTCGCATGGTGTGGATACCGCCTGTTCAAAACGCTGGCTCGCCTCAAACGACGCTCCATCGAGCGGATCGGGCACCGGTATGTTGCCGGACCGGAACTCGCGGATGCGATCAGCGTATGCCGGCGCCTCGCCGAGCGCAAGGCATTGCTGACGGTCGCGCACTGGAGGGGAGATTCGGAACCCCCCGCGCAGGTTCTCAAGAACTCCAAGGCGGCGATCGACTCAATTGCGGCCGAGCAATTTGACGGCCAGTTATCCGTCAAGATCTCCGACCTGAGATTCGACCCGGATCTCGTCCGGGAACTCGCGTGCTATGCATCGCGCCGCCGCGTGCCGCTCCAGTTCGATGCGGTCGACGCCCGAGCACAGGACAGGACGATCGAGCTCACCGAAGCCGCGCACGCGATCTGGGAATTGGTCGGGTGCACGCTTCCTTCAAGATGGGAACGGAGCATCGAGGACGCCGAATGGGCAATCAGGTCCGGGGTTTCGGTTCGTGTCGTAAAAGGACAATGGTCGGACCCGAAGGGAAACGGGCTTGACTGCCGGAGAAACTTTCTCGTCCTGATCCGAGCGCTCGCGGGGCGGTGCGCGCATGTGTTTGTCGGCACGCACGATCGTCAGCTCGCCCACGAAGCCCTCACGATCCTGCATGCCTCGAAAACACGGTGTGAATTGGAACAGATGCTCGGGCTGCCTTCGATTGCCAAGAGTGCTGCAGAACCTCTGGGGATCCCGGTGAGGGTCTATGTTCCGTTCGGCACTCCGTATCTACCCTACAACATCCGCTACGTTTCGCATCGCCCTGCGATGATGGCATGGGCGTTGAATGGCCTCCTGACCGGGGGGGACTGGAACCAGGGACTGTTGTGAAGACCGGGTGTCTATGATAACAGTTCTTGAAATCGTCCTTCTTTTGATTTTTGGCCTCCCGCTCTGTTATCTCGCCTTCCTCAGCGTCCTTGCCCTCAATCCCGGACAGCGCCGGAATTCGGGCAATTCCCGCCTGCGCCGATTCGCCATCGTCGTTCCCGCGCACGACGAAGAGCGGACGATCGATGCAACGCTCCGAAGCCTGCTCGCGATCGATTACCCAAGCCAGATGTACGATGTCGTCGTCATTGCCGACAACTGCGATGACGGCACCGCTCAAGTTGCGAATCGTCCGCGAGTCCAGATCCTGGAAAGAAACGATCCGCATCTGCGGGGCAAAGGCTATGCGCTGCGCTGGGGCTTTGACGCACTCGTCTCATTGTCCCGGTACGACGCGGTCGTCGTCGTGGACGCCGACAGCACCGCCTCGCGGAATTTTCTTTCGGTCATGAATGATGAGCTTCAAGCAGGGGCGGAGGCAATCCAGAGCAGCGATCTGGTCAATCCGCTCCCCGGGTCCTGGAGTTCGGAGATCATTCGCATCGGCTTCCTGCTCTACAATTACGTGCGCCCGCTCGGCAGAATGGCTCTCGGATGTTCGTCGGGTTTGCGTGGAAACGGCATGTGCTTCGCCGTCGACACGCTTCGCCGGGTTCCGGAGTTATTGCTCCGGGGGGTCGGGGTGGTCTTCGCGCCCGAAGCGACCGTGATCGCCGCGATGCCTCAATTTGCCGCAAACGCCCGGAGCCAGCGCGCGAGGTGGGAAATGGGCAGATATCCACTAGTAAAAAAGTATGCGGGCCGGCTTCTCCGCACCGCCCTGTACGCACGCTCGTATCGATGTTTCGATGCCTTCATCGATCTTGTCACTCCGCCGCTCGTCAATTTGCTCATGGCCGTTTCGGCGATGTTCATGATGTCGGCCATCCTGCTGGGGCTCGGTTTTTCGGAACTGGGACCTGTGATCTGGCTTTGGGCCGGGCTGATGGGAATAGGGATGGTACACCTCCTGGTCGGAATTCAGGCGGCCCGGGGTTCCATGGAAGACCTGAAAGTTTTGCTTCACCTGCCCCGGTACGCCCTCTGGAAACTCATGCTCTATGCCGGGATGCTCAAAAAGCGCGGGTCAAAGGAATGGATTCGCACCCACCGTGAAGCCGGCGACGCGCCGCTTCCTGAGGAACAATCGTCAGGGAGTCCCGCCTAGTCCCTACCACGTTCTCCGTATCGGGTGCGCCTCCGTATTGAAAATAACCTTCGTCGGGTCAAGAGTTTCCGCCGGTGCGAACAGCAAGTAAAGATACTTTAACGTTTCGGCGAGGAAGAAGCTTTCCATGTTGTCCTTTTTCTCCTTCGTTCGAACGTCCTTCAAGGCGGCGTACCCGGCGTCTGTCTTGCAGTAGCGTTTGAGACTGTCAAAGAAAGTCCTGCCCATTTCGAGATAGGCGGGCCGTTTCGTAATGTAATAAAGGTAGTATGCCGACTCGATGATTTCGGGGCGGAGCGGATAGGCGCCCTCCGTCACAGTCATCGTCGCATAGTCGATTTCCTCCGGCTCGATGCCGAATCTCGTCCACATCCTGTAGCACGATGCTTCCAGTCGTGCGGCGCGCTCCAGATCGCCCGAGAGCGCGAGGACGGCGGGGAGGAAAGCATCGAGCGCCCCGAAGCGCGTCTGCTCACGTTTCCCCGTTCTCATGTTCACGCGTGCGTACCAGAATCCGGTGGTCGTTTCATGGGCGAGGTACTTCCCGGCCGCATCGATGCTCGTCCGCCACATGGTTTCGCATTCCTTGTCATCGAACAGGCGCCAGCACTTCAGGAGATATTCATAATAGGAATCGATTCCGCCGCTGATGTGGCTGAGCGAGTCGGTCCAGGCCCCGGTCTCGACGTTGATCCCGGAACCAAGGAGCCCGATGGGAGAGCGGCGGTTGTAGAGCTCGACGAGCGCACGTTTCGCTTTCTCGTAGAAGACGGCTTTGCCGGTGAGCTTGCTCAGGGTGCCGAATTCGATGAGCAGCGTGCCGATTTCGGCAACATACGGCATGCCGGTCGGAGAGTTGAACACCGGGAGCAATCGGTTTCCCAACTCTTCGGCGAGAGTTAACAGGCGCTTGTCGCCTGTCAGTTGAAAGTTGCTCAAGAGTCCGCCCAGGAGGCGGATCGTGATCTCGAAATTTTTGACCTCCATGTCGCGATCGAAGGAGAGTTTCGAAACGACCAGCTCCCTCGCCTCTTGTGCTTCATCGGCGAGGCCCATGAGGGTGAGGGCGTCCATCGCATCGACCGGGGTCATGCAAAGAGAGAATCGCCCCCAGTCGCGATAGCCCTTGCTGAGAGGTTTCAGCTCGTCATGTCCCCAGGCGTATTTCTTGTAGGCGTTCCAGCAATGCAGAAATTCCCGGCGCACATCCTCGGCCATCCTGGACTTGTCTGTTTCGAGGAGAAGGGTCTTGTCCTGAGATGCCGCCTGCCGGAGGGACAGCAGGCACATTAAGCAGGCGAGGGCTCCCGCGGATCGGTTCATGCTCGACTCCGGATTATTGTCCCGCAAATCGGGACCGGACAGGTAAAAAAAATCCCGACCCCGCGTGGGCGGGACCGGGATTGTGCACTTCTTTCGCGGTCATCTTCTTGTTGTGGGCCTTCTGCGCATGCCTCATGACGATGTCCGTGACCTCTTTCTTGTCGTGGCTCCGGCACATGAAACCGCAGGTCGGATCGCAGCTCACCGAATACATCGCGCCTTTCTCGGGCGCCTTTTCGGTTTTCGTCATTTCCGGCTTTGCTTCCTTCTTCGGCTCTTGTGGTGTCGATTCCTGAGCCCGTGTGATCGTTGTGAAGCAAACGGCCAGAACGACTGCAAACAGGAGCGCCGAGAGTTGTTTTACCATGGCTTGTCTCCTTTCTGTGTTGTGGTTGGGTGGTTTCGGTTAGGATGCTACAGGCCTTTCTCGAACGGATGAAGTTATTGAATATCCCCCCGAATGTCAAGTTTTAATTGCACGTCATTCCCTCGCTTCGGTGACCTTCTTCAGTTCCCGGACTTTATCGTAAAACTCGGGAAGGGACATCTCTTTAATGAAAATCATTCCCCGCGCGGCCCTCAAACGGGGATGGGGGTGGTTGAGGAAGAAGTCCTTTCCGAGGCAGGTTTTGACGATTCCATATTGCTGGACCTGAATCTTCTGTGCCAGCTCGGAAAACGGGCCGTCGTGCTCGTAGCTCGGGAAGGAGGCGGCACGCTGCGAGCCGAAGCAGTTCATGAACGCCGTGTGCAGCAGGGAGAGAGTATTCAGCGATACCGGGACCATGGTCGTAGCCTCACCGGGGCTAAATCGGTACCAGACGTTCCGGTAGCCCCAGATCCTGAGCCTCGAACTGGCGCGCTTCTGATACATCTTTACCGCCTCCGCCACCGCCTGGAGGGCCTTGTAATGCGTGTCCGGACCGCTCCCCTCGGGGTCAAAGGCCACTGAAATAACATCGGGACGAACGCGCATCATGAGTTTGTAAATCGGAAGGACATCGCGCTCGATCCGCGGTTCTTCTCCGAACAGCTCTCCGCCGTAGAATCCCAACCTGAGCGCATGCACGTCGGATGCCTCGATTCCGAAGTAGGCCCACAAGAGCTCGACTTCCCACTCCCGCAGCGTTCCTTTGATGAGCTGTATCTCCGGAGGATCTTTCCCTCCGGGGTATTGTGAAATCAAGTACTCGTCCAATTCCAGAATTTTAGTGCGCAGAATTGAAAGCTTTTTCGTTTTGTATATGCCGATGAGATTGCGGAGCAGGCGCCTGGCTTCCGCTTCGTCCTTTTTCTCCTCGCGCTTTGCGGCGGCGCCGTCCAGGAACAAATAGACATCCTCCATTCTCTTCGCCCTGTCGCCGGGATTCCTCAGCAGCTTCAGGAACGACGCATTGTTGAGGCGGTCCCCGAGCTTCCGGACGATCGAGAGACAGTACTGATTCGAGACGGAGGTGAAACCGGAGGTGAGATTTGCGAAATAGTGTTTATTCGTGGGATCGCGGACGAGATGATAAATGTAGGCGAGATAGCCGAGCATCACGTCGTCCTGATGCGGTTCAGTGTGAAGAAAGGTGGTGCCCGTTACGGTCGCGATTCCTTTTTCAATTTTGCCGAGGAGGCGCTTCTGCACGGCGTGAGTCCGTTGGCGGAGTGACCTGCTTTTCGAGCGCATCAGTTCGTTGGCGAGCCGGTCGGCCCGGCAGTCGCCCGCGGTCAATTCCTGGAGCGGCTTCCTGCGGCTCGAGGCGAGTGAAATGAGCACGTCATCGACGACCTGATCCGACGGCGGATGCATGCGTCGAATATCTTCGACCCGCCTCTCGGAGAGGGCCCGCGCCGCTCCCCTCGTGAGATAGAATCGGGAGTGCTTGAGGTCCTGGAGCACTGAGGCGGGATATTGCTGGTGTTTCTTTTCTTCGATCGCCCGGCCGACGACCTGCGCCTTGGCATCCCCTGCGGCGATGATGATCGCCGTGGCAGTGGGATTGTACGTAATCGTAGCGAGGCCGATGGTGATCACGAGCCGGTTGCGGGATATCTCGATCCCGCCCAGGTCCGATGCGGCCGACGCCTGCGTCTCGTAGTTCGTGCCCGTCAACCGGGTGGTGGAAAAAACACTTGACCCTCTCACGTTGAAGGCCACATGTCCGTCCGGCCCGATTCCCCCCAGAAAAAAACCGATGCCGCCCAGATGCCTGATTCTCATTTCATATTCGGTGCAGAACATGTCGACCCGGTTGATCACCTCCCTCTGGAGGTGTTCGAGGTCGGATCGGGTCTGCCTCACCCGAAGCGTGAGATCGACGATGTTCCCCGGAAACAGTTCCTCCATTGACGTTCCCGGAGGAAGGCCCAGAGTGGTCGAGTCGATCAGCAATGCTTTCTTCGCATCGAGGCCGAACCCCTTCAGATAGAACTCGTTCACATAGTGGTGAAAGCTGTTGTGTTGCCGGGCATCCATCGGATAGTACTCGTCGATCTGGACGAAGATGAGGCTCCGCATATCGGGGGGTCCGGATCCGCCGATTCCATATTCCCTGAGAAGGCGCTTGATTTCGCCGGTGTTCCACCGGTCGAGGATCCGCCGGACCCACTTGATGAAATGCTCGGGTGTTCTTCCGGTCGGAAGAGCGATGACGCCGCCCGGGTTCTTGAGGACCCATTCAATAAAGCGGAGGGCGGCGAGCTTTCCCAGCGCGGGAAAGTTCTCCACCTCGATCACCCCGATCTTCTCGGCGGGGGGATAGATGAATTTCCGCCCGCTCCGGTCGAGCTCCAGGGGCTCTACCGATGAGCTGGCATCGTACTGTCGCAGCGGATTCGTTGATCGAACCGGCATCTAGATCCATCCCCGTTTGAGGAGCCGCATCTTCACAGTCTGCGTCAGGGTGATGTAGCCGATCAATGTCAGGAGAAGGATGGGCCAGTAGAGAGCCGGTAATTCGACAAATCCGAGAGCCGGAGCGAACGGCGAGTACGGGAGCCAGGCTCCGATCGCCATAACGATGACAGAAGTGAACACCAGCGGCAGGCTGGAGCGGCTCTGCACGAAGGGGATCTTGTTCGTGCGGATCACGTGGATAATCAGGGTCTGCGTCATCAGAGACTCGACGAACCATCCGGTCTGAAACAAGGATGAGCGGGCCGGATCCCAGCAGTTGAAGAGATAGAGCATCACGAAGTATGTGGTGTAATCGAAGATCGAACTGATCGGGCCGATAAAAAGTATGAATTTCTTAATCTCGTCGATCGACCAGGGGCGGGGCTTCGCCACAAGTTCCTCATCGACCGCGTCTGTCGGAATCGGAACCTGCGAGAAGTCGTAGAGCAGGTTGTTGGTCAGGACCTGGATGGGCGCCATCGGAAGGAAGGGCAAGAAGGCGCTTGCGCCGAGAACGCTGAACATGTTCCCGAAGTTCGAACTTGCCCCCATCCGGATGTACTTCAGGATGTTATTGAACACCTTCCGGCCTTCGATCACCCCCGCTTCAAGAACCAGCAGACTTTTCTCGAGCAAGATGATGTCGGCGGATTCCCTGGCAATGTCGACAGCGGTGTCGACGGAGACCCCGATATCGGCGGCCCGCAGAGCCGGGGCGTCGTTGATTCCGTCGCCCATAAATCCGACGACATGGCCCCGCTCGCGAAGGACTTCGACGATGCGCTTTTTATGCATGGGCGAGAGGCGCGCGAAGAGCGTCGTCTTCTCCACCGCGTTGTACAACTCCTGATCCGGCAATTGATCGACCTCGCTTCCGAGAATGACCTGGTCTGTCGGAAGACCCACTTCGTGACAGATCTTCCGGGCTACCAGATCGTTGTCGCCGGTCAGAACCTTGACCGCGACGCCGTGTCGTTGCAGTGCCGAGATGGCGGCTGCGGCTGTGTCCTTCGGGGGATCCAGAAACGCCACATAGCCCCGCAGCACGAGTTCCCGCTCGTCATCCCTCGAGTACGCGGTACGCACGTCGACGTTTTTATAAGCGATGGCAAGCACCCTGAATCCGTCCATGCTGAGGCGCTCGTATTCCTCCTTCAGATCCTCGATCAGGATCGGATCCATCGGCAGAATTTCTGCGTTCAGCTCGAAACGGGTACAGCGAAGGAAGACTTCTTCCGGGGCTCCCTTGGTGAGCAGGCGATGACCGCCGTCCGGCATCTCGACCACGACGGACATCATCCGCCGCGAGAAATCAAACGGAATCTCGTCGATCCGCCTGACATTCTCGATGTTCAGCTGCTGGCGCACCTCAACGTGCTTGAGGATCGCGCGGTCGAGAACATTTTTCAGGCCTGTCTGGAAATGGCTGACGAGATAGGCATCGCGCAAGACGAGCTCGTCCTCCTCGCGGACCACGTCGCAGTGGCGCTCGAGGATGACATGGTCGACCGTCAATGTCCCTGTCTTGTCGGTGCAAAGCACGTCCATCGCCCCCAGGTTCTGGATCGAGTTGAGCCGCTTGACGATGACTTTTTTGCGGCACATGGCGAGAGCGCCCTTCGAGAGGCAGACCGAGACGATCATCGGGAGCATCTCGGGTGTGAGGCCCACCGCTACGGCGAGGGAAAAGAAGAATGCCTCGACCAGGTTCCCCTTCGTCACGAGGTTGATCAGGAAGACCAGCGGCACCATGACGATCATAAACCGGATCATGAGCCAGGTGAATCGGTTGATCCCCTGATCGAAACTTGTGAGCATCGTCTGACCCGCCAGGCTGCGGGCGATGCTGCCCAGGTACGTGCGGGAACCGGTCTCGAGGACGATGCCGGTCGCCGTCCCGCTCTCGACGCTGGTGCCGAGGAAGCAAGTATTGATGAGCTCGATCGGAGAGACGTTCGTCCTTGTCTCCGGAACATCGAACTTTTCGACGGGGAGAGACTCTCCGGTTAACGCCGACTGCACAATAAACAGGTCCTTGGACGAGAGGATGCGCAGGTCGGCGGGGATCATATCCCCGGCCGAGAGCTTTACGATGTCGCCGGGAACGAGGTCCTTCAAGGGAATTTCCTTCGCCTGTCCGGCGCGGATCGCCGTGGCGGTGACCGTGATCATCGCTTTCAATTTCGCGGCCGCAGAGTCGGCGCGGGACTCCTGGACGAACCGCAAGATAACGCCGAGGGCGACCATCAGCGACATGACGATCCCCGCCCGGCTGTCACCGGTCGCAAACGAGATGATGGCGAGGGCCGCAAGGAGAATCACGAGCGGATTTCGCAGCGTGATCATGAGCCGCCAGAGCCAGCCGTGTCTCTTCTCTTTTGCCAGCTCGTTCGGTCCGACCTCCTCCAGCCGCTGCCCGGCCTCCGAATCGCCCAGCCCGTCAATTGCGGTATTCAGCCTGGCGAGCACTTCGTCCGGCTTCATCCGGGAAACTTCGGCAAGAAGAGAAGAAGCAGCCGGCGAACCCGCCTTCTTTCGCATCAGAGGCGGCGCCGGGCGAATAGCCGTCTGTTCCTCAATCGTTAACAGCACGGGTTACGGGAAGGGGAGAGTCGTGAGATCGAGGGCAATTTTTCCAGATAACTGTGCGGGTGCTGTGTCGGCGGAAGCAAACCGATTCAATAATTTAAAATATAGCGGAAATCAGGGCGAGTATCAACTTTTCTTTTTGAATTTCGCCAGGCTTTCGTGTACATTCGGAGGATGATGAGTCAGAAAATACGGGGAGTTTATCCTCCCATGGTCACGCCGTTTACGAAGGAAGGCGAGGTGGATTACGCCGCACACAAGCGCAACGTCGAGCGGTGGAACAAGGAGGAACTGGGCGGTTATCTGGTCCTCGGATCCAACAGCGAAACGCCCTATCTCAACGAAACCGAGAAAATACGGTTGATCGAGCTGACCGCACAGTACGCGGCCAGAGGCAGGAAGATCTTTGCCGGGACGGGGTTGGAGTCGACCCGGGAATCAATCCGTCTTACAACGAAGGCAGCCGAGGCGGGCGCCCATGCCGCTCTGGTCCTCACGCCGTGCTTTTACGGCTCCCAGATGACTGATGACGCGCTTATCGCACATTTTCGCCACATTGCCGATGCGTCCCGCATTCCGATTCTTATCTATAATATGCCGGCCTTCACGCATATTAATGTTTCGGTGGCCGCCGTGGGCGCTCTGAGCCGGCATCCGAATGTGATCGGAATGAAGGACAGCGCCGGCGATGTGCGCCAGCTCGAAGCGATCATGAAGGTTGTTCCGGAAACATTCAACCTCATCGTGGGCACTGCCGCGGCCTGGTATCCCGCGCTCACTCTCGGCATCTCGGCCGGGATTCTTGCCCTGGCGAACGTGGCGGGCAATCAATGTGCCATGGTCCAGACGTATCACGAAGGGGGGCAGGCGGAGAAGGCGAGGGAGCTTCACGAGAAGCTTTTGCCGGTGAATGCCGCCGTCACATCGACGTTCGGCATCGCGGGTCTCAAGTACGCGGCCACGTTGCTCGGGTATGACGCCGGGTGCGTCCGGAGTCCGCTCGTACCGCTATCTGAATCCGCGCGAAAACAAATTGAGGAATTGCTCTCGGCCGCCGGCTTGCTCGGTTTGAAGGTGTCGCACTAAAAAGCTCCTTAGAGCCCTCCCGGATCCTGGATTCAGGTAAAGTCCCCGATCATACTCGGCGGGAACGCAGGCTGAAGGTTTAGACCCGTTGTTTCCGTCCTTTCCTCTTACGCGCGATATAATGTTCACGTTTGTCGGCTACTGTTAGCATCGGATGGCTCTCCTGAGCAGGATAAATGAATTCGAGATTCGCCGACGAGAACATGTCAGAGTTTTCTTTACGCAAACGCTCCTCGGCCATTTTGCAGTATTCGGCGTCGATCTCGATCCCGATACTGTTTCGTCCCGATTTCATCGCGGCTACCATCGTCGTGCCCGAACCGCAAAACGGATCGATGACTGTGTCGCCTGAAAATGAGAACATCCTGACAAGCCTGTAGGCGATCTCCAGGGGAAAGGGAGCGGGGTGGTCTCGGGTTGATGCACCGGTGATATTCCAGAATTGCTGGAACCACTTATTGTACTCCTCCTTTGAAATCATGCTGAGCTTCCGCTGGCGTTCCGTTGGTTGTCTGTAACCGCCCGGCTTTCTTTGCATGAGTATGAACTCGATGTCGTTCTTGATGATCGCGTTCGGTTCGTAGGGTTTCCCAAGAAACTTAGATCCATTGTTGACCTCATAACTCGCGTTTGCAATCTTGTGCCAGATGATCGGATTGAGATTATCA
>VBOC01000054.1:2139-3368 GCA_005877655.1 Ignavibacteria bacterium | reverse complement strand
CACATCTCTTGCCAGACTTTGGCTAATTCTGCCAGAAAAGTCTCGTAGTCAGCGACGTGACCAAGTTGGTTCGGATTCTCGTTATAGCGTTTCAGTGTCCAGTAGGGTGGTGATGTGACGACGAGATGGACGGACTCGTCTTGAATGAACGGCAGGTTTCTTGCGTCTCCCTGCACGAGGCGGTGGGTTGTATTATCGTGTTGTCCGTTTTGTCTCGGTGTCATCGTTTCTTTGAGATTCCAAATGCGGCGACCTGGGCAATCAGTGATTTGGCAAATATATCGAATGTGAGATCAATTGCCGGCTCTGTATATCGACCCTTCGACCCACCCTTTCTATCTGACATGAGGAAAGCGGCCACGTTGTAATGGCGTTCTCTGACCAGCTTTCTGCAGAACAATTCATAACGCTTGACGTAGGATGCATTCACAAATTCCGGAAATACCTTAAAGTGGGGCTCCTGCACCTTGACCGGCTTCTGGGATTCCGGGCAATCCTCGACTAAGAAGATGTATCCAAGCCAAGGCTTGATCGTCGTGTTGTATGCCCCTTCACGGTAAGCCGTCCAGAGATCGAGTGCGCTTCCAATTGCTTCCTCGGTCCGATTGTTAAAATTGTTTCCAAACGACGGACCGACCTGAGACTTTGCTTCGAGGGCAAGAACGAGCTGATCACCCTTGACCAGAAGAAGATCCCACTCTCTTGTCGGCCGGAAGAATCCTGGGAGCTCTAAATGCCTTTTATGGAAGATGTTTGATGTGTCGGCTCCGGTTTCGACCATCAAGTCGGTGAGAAGGCCGATAAAGCCATCCATCTGTGCGCCGCCTGTTACGGCGCTTCGTGATCCCTGATCAGCACCACCGGAGTCTGCCTGCTTCTTGGACTGCCTCCGTCTGGTTAACCAATACTGCGCGATAGCTTGAGAGACTCGTTTGGTTAGGTTGTCGATATTCTTCATGAGATTTCATCGATACTGCCTCAAGATAGCGAATTGCCCGAGGAGATACCAATTCCCTACACGCACAAAGGTTTTCCATTGAAGTTTACAGTTCTCCGAGGACTTTCCCTGTCTTGCGATCGATGAACACCATAGCAACGCGGCCGGCGGGAACCGTAATTTTCAATTCCGTCTTCGGTTCGAGATGAGTCAGCAGAATGTCGGTATCCCTGTCGCATTCCGATATCAGCGTATACAGCACCGCTTCTTCGAAGATCGCAGGAATGACGAT
>VBOC01000054.1:0-2052 GCA_005877655.1 Ignavibacteria bacterium | reverse complement strand
GATCGTGATCACCGTGGGTTTCTGATCAGTTCGAATGACGGCTTTCTCGACCCGCTGAATCTTCTCACCTCGATAACTCACCCGATATTCAGTGTCGCCAATGCGGAGAAATTCTTCTTCCGCGACCGGTTTGCTCGTTGCTTCAACCCCGAGCGTTTTGGAGCGCTCCACCGGAAGCCAATGATCGTCTGCATCGATGGTCCCGGTCAGAAGCACGGTCGAGCCGCGTTCAGCGCATGAGAGCAATCTTTCCCAGCACTGTTGATTCATTGTACGGGGAGAGGGCATGATCAGGAGCTTCGGTGAGCCGCTCATGGGACGGTATTCGGAGACTGTGGCCACCGGAGTGGAGAAATGTTCGTTCATGACGCGCACGCAGCGGCGCGTCGCCTCGGCGGCAAAGTTTCGCGTCGAGAAGATCTGGGAATGGGGGATGACCATGACTACATCCTCCTCCTTCCCGCCGTCCATGAGTTGCCGGTGTGCCTCGAAGAATCGGGCAAGACGCCTCATCGGCTCCAGTTCGGGCTTTGCGGTCCCATCCGCACGATGGAAACCGATCGCCGCCTCGTTGTCGGACGCCATGTACGGGTTCGTATTCCAGAGCCATTGGATGAAGCCGGCCCCCCCTGCTCCGAGCGCAACCGCCATTTTTCGTTCGAGCAGGTTTCGCGCTTCTTCTTCCGTCCGCCACGGGGTCGCGTCCATCTTTTCGTAAAACATCACGCCGGTCTCTTCGACGAGATTCGGTTTGCCGGGGATTGTGGTGACAGCCTGGTCCCAGAGCAGGTCGTCATTGAGCCACCAATTGTGGACGCACGTGAAGTCGACTGCATTCCCGAAAAACTGGTTGCCGGGTGAGTCGTACGTGCCGCCCTCGTCCTGACCCACCGTGATGAGCTGGGAGGGCCTTCCCCCGCTTCCCTGAGCGCCGCGGATTGCCCCTGTTATTTCTTTTACCCACCGGATGAACATCTCCTGCGCGAACAGCCGGTAGTCGATCGCTTTAATGGGGCGGCGGCCCTGGAAAACATTGACGTCCTCAAAGTCTTCCTTCGCGGGCAGAGTTATAGCTTCATCGGAAGGCGATCGATGCGCCTCATGGATCCTGGCTGTCGTTGTCTCATCGGAAGAGCGGGCATAACGCTCTTTCAGCCACACCTGCCAGGCCTCGGTTTCGTAACGGTCGTAATTCGGCCGGCACTGCCACAGATACTGGGGATTACAGAACGAGGGTTCGTTAATAAGATCCCAGATGATATCGTTCACCTGCCGATACCTGTGGGCAAACGCCGTGACGAACTCCTTCTGGGCATTCACCGAGCGAGGATCCAGATATGGATTCGCCCCTCCCCACGATTCCGGAAGAAAAGCGAAGAGCGTGAAGATGATGGGAATATCGAACTTGCGTGCGGTCAGCACGAAGGCATCCATCGCGCGAAGGGCCGCCTCGTTCGGGGCACCGGCGTCAGGCATGATCTGTTTCCATCCGGTCCAGATTCCCGAGCGGATCATGTTCACGCCCGCGGCTTTCATCTCGCCAAAATCCCTGTTCCAGACGTAGGGGTTCGGTTCGAACAGAAACTTTCGGTGAACGTCGGATGCCATGTACGTTGTTCCTGTCACGGGAAAAGTCTTGCCGTCGCGGAGAAGATAGCGGTTGCCGGCAGTGATCGGCTTGCCGCTCCTGATCAATGCATCATCATAAACCCAGAATCCCGTCCTGCATCGCAGGACGTGAAAGGATTTGAGCTGTGAGTACAGCGCGGCGTTGACCTGGTAGAGGCCCGGCCTGAGCCGCTCCCCTCCCGTCATGCGTGCGCTCCCGGTCGCGAGACCCCCCGAACCCAGAAGAGGGATATCCAGTTGCCCTACCGTGCGGCCTTGTTCATCGAGTACCCCGAGGCGGCATCCGGTCCGCAGGTGCTCTTTTACTCCCCTCTTGGGGCGCCGGAACTGGACCGTGAACGAGGGTTGTTCGCCGGGGTAATAGGATGCCAATGAGGGGCGCACAATCAGCTGCACCGATCCCTGCACGCCCCGTTCGACCAA
>VBOC01000053.1 GCA_005877655.1 Ignavibacteria bacterium | reverse complement strand
CCTCCTCAGCGGTAAATCCGCGATGCGTAACACTGTCAATGGTCGTGAGTTGCGCCGACGTGGGCACGCAGAAGCCTTGCATCTGGAAGATCGCGCGCGGTCATGCTCGCCTCCGTGTACTAGCGCTCCAGGCCTCTCTCTCGAGCGATCTTCTCGAGTAGAGGAGCAGGGCGCGTGCCACCCCACGCCGTTGAACGGGCGGCTGGACATACAGCATATGGATATGACCATCGGGCTCCAGATCAGAGAAGCCTGCGATGCGATCTTCGCTCTCAGCGACCCACGTCGACTTCGCTGCCCGGTGCTGTGCGAACTGCTCGTGGTCGATGACATCGGGTGCCCAGGCCTCTAGTTGCGATTCGGTGTAGTCGGCGCGGGAGATAAGGACGACCGGCTCTCGGCATTTCCACGAGCGCCCCGGGGAATTTCATTTGAAATTGTGGCCTGACGGGCCGCGGCCGCAGGAGGCGGCAACCGCGGCGGCCCGAGATGTTTCATTTGAAATCCGGGCGGCCCCGCCCTGAAACCATGCCGCAATCGCCCGCGGCGATCCTGTGGCGACCTCAGTGTTCGGCTTCTGTCGTATCACGATGACACCTAAGGAGGAGTAGTAACTATGAATCGGCGCCAGTTCATTAAGACCACAGCCATGACCGGAGCGGCAACAATGGCGCTCCGCGGAAGAGCGTGGCCATTCGATCAAACCCTGAGAGGGGTGACAAAGTTCCTGGCCACATTGCCCGGGCTGGGGCCCGCCGGGGCAAACAATTTCGGGCACTATATACCTGTATTGTCACCCAACAAGACGAAGTTCCCAGGCACTGACTACTATGAAATGGTAGCTAGGCAGTACACCCAACAGATACACCCTGCCATTCCCCCGACAACCTTCTTGGGCTTCGCCGATGCCAATACGCGCGATAGCCGATACCTCGGCGGCTTTATCATAGCCAAGCGTGGGACGCCGGCTAAGCTCAACGTCGCCAACCAATTGCCTGCCAGTTCCATACTGCCGGTTGACGCAACCATGCTCGATCCGGTCGGCGGTGGACGGACGGACCTGATGGTAATCCACCGCCATGGCAGCGCGGTCAGGTGGGAAATGGACGGTGTGCCGTTCAGTTGGTTTTCGAATGCAGCCAACGGCGGCTTTGTGCATGGCTCCAGTTTTATTAATGCCGGTCCAACCGACGGGACGGCAATTTACGACTATCCCAACGACCTCAGTGCTCGGCTTCTGTGGTATCACGATCACACCTACGGGCTGACGCGCATCAACGCCTATGCTGGACTCGTCTCCGTATATCTGATCACCGATGACGCCGAGGCGCAGTTGATCAACGAGGGAATCCTTCCACGACTCGGTGACATTTCACCTTTATATGCCTATGGCATCCCGCTCGTGGTACAGGACAAAACGTTCTGGGATGGCGGCGGCCACGACCCCAACTACAACCTGGTGGTGCCTGCAGGGGCATCAGTGGGCAGCCTGTGGTATCCGCACGTTTATGAGGGCGCTGCTTCGGAAGACCTTCCTGAGATGACGCTCATTCCGTTGGACTGCGGCAAGACCGCCAGGTGGGAGCAGTACCCTGTAGTCCCTATCCCGGGCGTCTCTGTCGTTCCGGAGTTCTTCTCCGACACTATCCTGGTCAACGGCGCCCCGTACCCCACCTTCGCGCTGCCTCCCAGGAGGTTGCGGTTCCGTTTACTCAACGGCTCGAATGCGCGGTTCTACAACCTGCAACTGTATGTGGCAGACGGTAGTCCTGATGGGATCACCCTGGCGCCGCTGCCGAGTGGAGAGGTCGACAACAATGGCAACCCAATCCTGGCGCCAACCAACCGGCCCGGACCTGCCTTTATCCAGATCGGAAACGAGACGGGGTTCCTGCCGGAGCCGGCAGTGTTCAGCACGGATGGCACCAACAAGAACAGCAACCACGTCATCGGGTACAAGTCGACAACCAATCTAGACGACCCGACGAACGGAAATGTGAACCGTTACAATCTGGTTATGGCTCCCGCGGAACGCTCTGACTTGATCATCGACTTCCGGGGTTTCGAGGGCCGGAAGCTCATCCTCTATAGCGATGCTCCTGCGCCATTCCCGGGCGGTGACATCCGCAACGACTACTATACAGGCCGTCCGGATCTCAGCTGCATCGGCGGCGCCCCGCCAAATACGCCCGGCGAGGGTCCTGACACCCGGGTGCTCATGCGATTCGAGATCGGGAGCTCCGGGCACATCAAGGAGTTGTCGTTCCATGAAACGGTGACGGCGTTGAAGTCGGCTCTGCCGAGTACTTTCGCTGAAACCCAACCCTCGACAGACATCGAGCCCGATGGCCCAGCCAAGGTCAAGACCCTGAACGAGGACACCAACGACCCCTATGGGCGTCTGAGGCAAACGCTGGGTGCACCCGAAATCACCCCCTATCTAGCCACCCCGGTGGATTTTGCCCACCAAGGTGAGGTCCAGCGGTGGCAGATCTTTAACCTCACTGCCGATACGCACCCCATGCACTTCCACCTTGTGAACGTCGCGGTCAGGAAACGGGAGCAGTGGGCGTTCGATTCGAACGGCGAGCCCATCCTCCCGCCACGGGCAATTCCAGGCACTGCCCGTCCGCCCGACCCGAACGAGCGCGGTTGGAAAGAGACGGTGAGAGTGAACCCGGGAGAGGTGATCACGGTGGACATGAAATTCGATATGCCCAGCGGAGCACCACCCAGTCCCCGTCTGCTTGCCAGCTATGGGATCACGGGAGCCGAGTACGTGTGGCACTGCCATATCCTGGAACACGAAGAACATGACATGATGCACGCCCTGGTCGTCACCGGCTGAGACGACGACGGCGTCACCGCAAAAAGCAAATCGCCCCCGGCGTTTCAGCCTAGAAGCGCTGGGGGTGATTCGCTTATGTTCCGGCGGGGAGCGTCAAGAAGGGCGAGGCCTTGGTCAAGACCGGCCGTTCGGGCAAGACGACCGCGTGTGCAATCTGCCACGGCGATGATCTGAAGGGTCTTGGCCCTCGCCAATAGTAATGAGGTTCAGCACGACAGCCTGTTGCGTGCGTCGGTCCTTCAGAAATTCTGCTTGGCTCATGCCGGCCACGTATTCACGGGCGAGACGCGCGGCCTCAGCGATGTGATTCAGGTAGTCCGCAATCCGCGGGGCGGAGTCGCCTAGTTTCATATAGGAACCGCTTCGCGCAGCACTCGCTCGCGAGAGCGCGGCGGCAGATCACCGGGAGTTAGCAGGGAAGGAGCAGCCTAGCTACTTTCCGGGAAGGGGAATCAAGAAGCTCTGTGAGGCCGTTGAAATATAAGAAGAAATGGCTCCCCGGGTTGGAATCGAATTGCAATCCAAGCGCTTGATTCGACTACTGTTTTCGCGAGTGGCTGCTGAAGTTACCCCCAGAGGTACCCTCGCGACACCCTTGCTGCGGTGATACCTGTTGATACGGCGCGGTAGAGACTTCGGAGCCAGCATTCTGGCGCCGCTGCCCGGACGACTGGGCACCGCCCAGTACAACGGGCTGCCGCGATTCCTGATGGCTTCACTTGCGCCGTGCCGACTCAAGCGAGCCATCGACTATGTCGAGGCCCGGCTCGATGAGCGCGTGAACCTTGCCGACACTGCAGCAGCTACAGCCTTTACGCGCATGCATTTCGATGCCGGGCTCAGCGGTGCCACGGGGCTGCCTCACGAATACCTCTCTTGTGCCGGCGGATCGAGCGGGCTCAAGAAATGCTCGTCGGAACCGTCGTGTCGCTGGTGGATGTCGCGTATCGGTCGGGTTCCAAACACAGGCGCACTTCCCCACCGTGTTCAAACGCTACTCGGGCCAACCGCTGGCTGAATGCCGCGAGTCCGTTGCCCCTTCAGACTGGACCGACTTCACCATGATGCCCAGCTGGCTGCGCCTACAGCCGGCTAGATACGGATGACGCCGCGACGAATACCAAGGGCAACGGCCTGTGTTCGACCTTGGCACGCAGCTTGTCCATGATGTGCTTTGGGCGCGAGAGATCCCGCGCTGCGATCAGTGCGGACAACACAAATTCACGCTTACGACAGACTTGACATGATCCTCTAAATCATTGTGTGCGACCTCGCGTGGGAACGAAAGACCGAATGCCGCAGACTGTCCATATTGCTATCCATGCTGGTATAACAGCAATGTAGCTAATACCCTGACAATCTACTGGCTGTAATGAGTCATTCACCTAGGGCGGAGCAAGTTCCCATACCTTTCAACAGGTTAGCGAGGCAGAAGCGCCACTAAGCAAAGGAAATTATGCGAACAAACCGGCCTCACAAGTACCTCGAAGTGTATACGGCGCTGAGCCGTGA
>VBOC01000243.1 GCA_005877655.1 Ignavibacteria bacterium | reverse complement strand
GTATCCCATCACCGCCGCCTGGGATGTCCGGCCGTCCGACGCCGCGGTCACATTGGGGATCGATGGAAGAGGCGTGACATTGGCGGGCCGCGGCGCGATCAAGCTCAACACGCCCCCACGCTCCATGTTCTTAATGGCGGCAAACGTACCGCCCCCGGACTACACGCTCAATCGGGCGTTCCCCAACCCTTTCAACAGCGAGACCGCCATTCGTTACGATCTTCCCGTCGACAGCCGCGTTCTCATCCGGGTGTACAGCGTCTTGGGCCAGCTCGTCGCTACCCTTGCCGATGGGGTCGAGTTGGCGGGTCAAAAATCTGTTTCCTGGAACGCCGGCGACCATGTAAGCGGCGTCTACTTCCTTCGGCTTGATGCCCGGCCGGCGTCGGGCGCCGGAACATCATTCACGCGCGTCGTCAAAGCGGTGTTACAGAGATAGGAACGCACGGTTCCGGCCCCGCGAGAGGAGCGGGTCGCGCCCGTTTCGTGTGTCCCCCCGTCCCGCGGCGCGGGACACGCGGAAGCGGGACCTTTGAATCTCAAAGCGGAAAGCGGTACATTCGGGGTACTTTGAGATTCGGGTATTGCGACGGTTCCCACAGCATCTCATGTTAATTGCGCGCTCCGGTTGGGCAAGTCTACACCCCCGCCCTTTCATTCTCCTTGCAGCTAGTCTTCTCCTTCTTCCGGAGTATGGATTACACGCGCAGAGCGGGGTCCGTGGAAAGGTTGTCGTGCCCGCAAACGACGAATTTGCCGAAGAATTGCTGCGCGAGCGCTCGCTCACCAGATACGAGATGCATCTCCACACGAGCGGCGATCCGGTCCAACCTTACAGGCTTTCCGAAAAGGCGGTTATTTATCTGGAGTCGACCGCGGCGGCTTCGGCCGCCTACGATCCGCCGGCGCTCCATCCGCAGCTCGACCAATCTCAAATGCTGTTTCGCCCGCTGGTCCTCCCGGTCCTTCGCGGAACAACGGTCGACTTCCCGAATAACGACGACTTATTTCATAACGTGTTCTCCTATTCGCAGCCCAAAGAATTCGATCTGGGCCGTTACCCCCGGGGGCATCGAAGATCGGTCCGTTTCGATCGCGCGGGAGTCGTCAACGTGTATTGCGATATTCATTCGTACATGTACGCAACGATCCTCGTTCTCGAGAACCCGTACTTCGCCGTGCCCGGGAACGATGGAGGTTACACCATCGATCATGTGCCGCCGGGTGCATATCGGATCACATTTTGGTATGGCCGGAAAAAGGTGAGCGAACGGCCTCTCCTTCTTGAAGAGGGTAAAACGACGGTGGTCAATTTTGACTATTAAAAAGCTTCTGGGGCTGCACCCGCCGCGCGCGATGGGAATTTCCGGCACGCGACTTGTTGTCGTTGGGTGGGCGACTCTCGCCATCGTCAGCGCAGCCACATGCCAGCTTCGCCTGAGCGAGCAGGCATCGGCCGCCTTCATCAAGGCCGACGGCGGCTATTCCCAATACGCCTTGAACAGGGGGCGCGCAACATTCGCCTGGCGGCTCGACCTGTTTGCGGATGCCGCCTTGAGTGGAAACATCTTCTTCATGAGCAATCTCCGTATGCTGCAGGATCAGGTTATTCATGTGGACCTCTTTGCGATAAGGTTCGCGGACCTCGCGTCCACCGGCTTAAATCTCGAGGCGGGTGAGATCGAGTTGCCCTTTGGCAATCTGGGGGAGAGGCGGTTCCCCAGGTCCAATCCATTCTACAGTTTGCCGTTGACTCACGAGCATGTTACGAC
This sequence comes from Ignavibacteria bacterium, assembly GCA_005877655.1. Classification (GTDB taxonomy): domain Bacteria; phylum Bacteroidota; class Ignavibacteria; order UBA10030; family SZUA-254; genus VBOC01. The sequence continues at coordinate 5,238 of VBOC01000243.1, read as the reverse complement.
GCTTCGCAGTTCGGATTATTCGCTCTGGCCGTCGACGCCATACTTTGCGATTGCCGGCGACGGCGTCCGGATCCTCGACCAGGGGCTCTACGATCTCGGGGTCAAGCTTTATGGAGGCGCGGGGATGTTCGATTTCTGGTTCGCGCTCATGAACGGCATGGTGAGCGCGACGAGCACCTATTCCACGGGCTACGGTCCTTCGGGCCTGAACACCAATAACAGAATGGGTATAATCGGCCGGCTGGCGATGACGCCTCTCACCGGATTGACTCTTGGCGGCTCCTACGCCGCGGGGCCTTTCCTTAAAGAAGGCGTGGCCTACAACCCGGGGGGCGGTTACGATCCGTCGGATATTGATCAGAACATTGTTGAAGCCGACCTCGATTTCAGCCTCGAACACGCGGCGCTCTATGCCGAACTGTTCTATAACGTCTGGACGTTCAACGAGGCCATCGGTTCGGATTTGAAGGCGTTTGGCTATTCGGTCGAAGGCAGCTACGCCCCTCTGCCCAGGTTTCTCATCGCCCTGCGCGCGGGCGGACTCCGCTTCAATGATGTTTCCGTGGATACGTACAATGGAACTTCTTTTATCCAGCGCTACGAAGGCCCGTGGGATCATGATGTATTCAGGCTCGAGGGAGCGTTGGGATACCGGCTCGAGCGCTCAGTGCTCGTAAAACTGGTCTACCAGTGGAACCGGACCTACCGTGTCGCGGAAGATCCCGCCGATAACGTGCTGGTCATGCAGGCGGTCGTCAGTTTTTAACCCCTGAACGATGAAATTCCGGAATAAAATCCTTCTCGCGATCTGGGGCGTTGTGCTGGTCCTCCTGTTCATGACATTCTTCGTCGTCAGGTACTGGACGGAAGTGCAGGTCAAGGAGCGCTCGATCGGCTCGCTGCAGAGCAACTACACGACGCTGCGCGAGCTCACGTCGCTTCGATCGGCAGAAATCGCAAAATCGTGTGAAATCGTCGCGGAAACCCCGCGCCTGAAGGCGGTCGTAGAGCTGCGCGACCCCAACACCGCCACGCAGCTCGCGCAGGAACTGAACAAGAGCGTCGCAAGCGATCTTTTTCTCGTGCGCGACTCGCACGGCAAGATGCTCGTCCGCCTCCTCGAGGGAAAATTGGATACGCTGCGCGCCATTCCGCCGCCGATTGCTCCCGCCCGGCGGGACGGGGAAGAGCGCTCTTCAACCGACGTCCTGCTTTTGAACGATGCGGTGTACCGCTGTGCGATGGCGCCGATTGCCGTCGGGCCCGATATTCTCGGCACCCTCACGCTCGGATTCCGGATCGAGAAGGCCGACCTTGATGCCATCGGCTCGATGACCGGCAGCGACGTTGTTCTCATCAGCGGAGATTCGACTGTCTGTTCGACGTTCCCGCGCGATGTCGAGACCGGGTTTGGCGAGTGGCTTCGCCCGGCGTCGCGCCCGGCAGGATCATCCCGGCTCGGTCGCGCCATGCGGGACGGTGCGGGGTCGACAGACACCACCGCCCCTTCGGGCCCGGCAGGAGGAGGGGCCGTCATCAACTTGAGCATCAATCAGGATCGCTATCTGGGGACAAGCTTCCTCCTCGGCGGCGGGCATCGGGGAGAGGTCCCCCAAATACAGCTTATTCTCCTGAAACCGATCGAGCGGGAAGTGCAGGCGGCCCTGAAGCCGGTTTTCAATACCTTTCTTATTCTTTCGATCCTGGTCCTATCGGTGACGGCCGGGATCGGGTACCTGATCTCCCAGGGGATCACCCGGCCGATCGCCGCTCTGGTGCAGGGAACGACGGAAATCAGCCGTGGAAATTACGATTATGTGATCGAGGTCGGCCGGGATGCGGAAATTCGGTACCTCGCCGAGAAGTTTTCCGAGATGAGCGACTCGCTTAAAGATAAAATGCGCCAGTTGGCCGTCCGAAACGCCGAACTGGAGCAGGCCCTCGGACAATTAAAATCGATGCAGGCCGAACTCCTCAAATCCGAGCGGCTGGCAGCCACCGGCAAGCTCACCGCGCAAATTGCACACGAGATCAACAATCCCGTTCATAATATCCAGAGCTGTCTCCAGACCCTCCTCAAGCGCACGTCCGGCCCCGAAGATCCCGCGCATCGGGAGCAGCGTGAGCTTCTCGAAGTCGCGCTGGAGGAAGTCACACGGTTGGCCCGGCTGACAGGACAAATGCTCGATGTCTATCGCACTTCTGCGGTCCCGATCGAGCGGATCCCTGTCTCCCTGAACGAAGTGATTCAGGAACTGGTCACGACATCATCGGAAGCACTTCGCCGGCAGCGCATCGACGTCAGGCTTGAGCTCCTTCCCACGCTTCCTTTTATCGAAGGATCAAAAGACAAACTGAAGCAGGTCTTGTTGAATCTCTTTCTCAACGCGCAGGACGCCATGCCGAACGGCGGAACGCTCGCAATCGAGACGGATCAGCGGAACGGAAATGTCTTTGTCCATGTCGCCGATAGCGGGGTCGGAATTCCCCCGGAAAACATCCACCGCGTCTTCGATGCATTCTTCACCACCAAGAGCACCGTCAGCGGAGTCGGGCTTGGGCTCGCCGTGACATACGGCATCATCCGGCAGCACGGGGGAAACATCAGCGTCAGGAGTGCCGTCGGCAAGGGCACGAAATTCAGTCTCTCCTTTCCCGTACGGTCCTAGGAATCCGTTTGTATGGAAAGAGGACTCGCGCATATTCTCATCGTTGACGACGACAGGGCGTTCCGCGTCGCGACCGCGGCTCTCCTGAAAGACGAGGGTTACGGGATTACGGCCGTCACGAACGGTGAAGAGGCGCGGAAACAGATCAACGAGCGGCGCTTCGATCTCATCCTTTCCGATCTAGTCATGGAGGGCATGAACGGCATCGACCTCCTGCAATACATCAAGCAAAGGGCTCCGGACGCCACCGTCATCATGGTCACGGGCTTTGGATCCGTGCAGACAGCGGTTGAGGCGATGCGATACGGCGCCTACGACTATCTGACCAAACCGTGCAACAACGACGAACTGCTGATCAAGGTTCGCCGGGCGCTGAAGGAGCGGGAAAAAAGTGAAGAGCTCGAGCGATTGCGGGACCTCCTGGAGTCGGCGGCGAACTTCTCGAATATTATAAGTCAGAATTCCAAGATGAAGGAGGTGTTCAAGCTCGTCCGCCAGGTGGCCGGCACCGACGTCACTGTTCTCGTGCTGGGAGAAACCGGAACCGGGAAGGAGCTTATCGCCAAGGCTCTTCACCTGAATAGTCCGCGCAGGGAGAAGCCGTTTGTGGTCGTCCAGTGTTCCGCGATTCCCGAGACCCTCCTGGAAAGCGAACTCTTCGGCTACGAGCGCGGCGCCTTCACGGGCGCCGTGCGGCAGCGGATGGGAAAGTTCCAGGAGGCGGAGGGCGGCACGATCTTTCTCGATGAGATTGCCGATATCCCGCTCGACATCCAGACGAAGCTTCTCCGCATTCTCCAGGATAAGCAGGTTTCTCCGATCGGCGGCAATGCCACGCTCACCGCAGATGTCCGGATAGTTGCCGCATCAAACCGCGATCTCGATGCGATGGCGGCCCAGGGGAAATTCCGCGACGATCTGCTCTACCGGCTGAACGTCTTTCCGATCATGCTGCCGCCCCTGAGGGAGCGGCTGGACGATATTCCGCTCCTCGCCGAATATTTCCTCCAAAAGCATCAGGCGCTTGCCCGCCAGCCGATCGGCGGCTTCTCCCCCTCTGTCGTCCATGCCATGATGAACTACGGGTGGAAGGGCAACGTCCGGGAAATGGAAAACCTCATCAAACGCGCCATCATCAAGACCGACACTCCGGAGATCATCTCCATCGAGCTTCCATCGTCAGGTTCGAAAGACTCCGGCAAGATCGACGAACCGCCGGTGTCGGCTGAACCGGCATCAACGGCCTCGATGCCGTACAAGGAGTACCTGGAACACGTCACGCGCGATGCCGAGGAGAAATACCTTCTGCGCATCCTCCGGGAAACAAAGGGAAATCTCAACCAGGCCGCGCGCACCATGAACGTCGATCGCAAAACGGTCTATCGAAAGATCGAAGAGTATGGGATCGACGTTTCAAAGTTCAAGGGATGATAACCTTCCTCCGGTCCTGAGCGCCGGGCCCGCCGTGGGTTGAACCTCGCGCGGGTTTCTCCGCAAGTCCCACCCGTTCCACACATTTCCGGTTCTACCCGATTTGGTTGTGGCAGCCGATCCACAAAATCCCGGCCTGGATCAATGCGCTCCTCTCGTTCTCACGCTGTGCGCACGTTCCCGCGCGGCTTTCTCATGGCACGCGGTTTGTACAGACGCCGGTATTAAACAACTTCGCATCATCCCATCACTCTCTATAAGGAGCCAGGCCATGGAACTACATCCCGCCCTCAGGCGCTCCGCCGCGGGTGCCCTGAGCGTTGCAGTTTTTCTTCTCTCTTCGGTTATCTCGGGCTGCAAAAGCACCGTTAATGATCCCCCCATGCAGAGCAACCTTCAAAGTAAACAGTCGTTCACGCTGTCAAAGGATGCGAGATTCCCGGTCCGGCAGGTCAATCTCGTAGCCAACGCTGCCGGTTACAATGCCAAAAGAACGGATGATGCATTGCTCAACGCCTGGGGAACTGCTATCACTCCCTCCGGAATAATCTGGATCAGCGCAAATCACTCAAGCCTCTCGGTGGTCTATGATACCGACGGCAACGTGAAGCGGAGTCCCGTCACGATTCCTTCGCAAAACAGCTCCACGGGCGGTGCGCCGACAGGAGTCGTTTTCAATTCCACAGCCGACTTTGTGATTCCGGGAACCGGCGCGGTGAGCAGGTTTATTTTCTCAAGTGAGGATGGTATCATTTCGGCCTGGAGCCCCGGCGCGGCCGGCGCAGTGGTTGTCGCAAACCGTTCCGACTCCGGTGCCGTGTATAAGGGCCTCGCGCTTGCAGGCGATGAGTCCCATCACTTCCTCTACGCGACAAACTTCCACGGAGGAACGGTGGATGTCTTCGACGATCATTTCCAATTCGTATCGACGAAACCCTTCAATGACCCGTCAATTCCGGCAGGCTTCGCTCCATTCGGCATCCAGAATATCCACGGCAAACTCTTCGTCACGTATGCAAAACAGAAGCCGCCGGACAACATGGACGACCAGAAGGGACCGGGAAACGGATATGTCGATATTTACAGGCCGGACGGAAGGCTTCTGAAACGATTCGCCTCACAGGGGATGCTGAATTCA
>VBOC01000242.1 GCA_005877655.1 Ignavibacteria bacterium | reverse complement strand
CGCGGGACTGGGGCGTGTCGGCCACAGTGGTTGGAACAACGTCATCGCAATTCCCCAATAGGCCATCGCACATCCGGAATCATGATCCGCTATTGTCTGAAACATCTCTCTCGCCTGCGGATAAGTCATATGGTGCAGCAGGGTCATCGCCCGGTTAAATTGTGCTTGACTGGCCCGGGTGCAGGAGACGGGAAAATCAACGACACCCAACGTTTCGGCCCCATGGTGGTGCTTCTGGCTGTGGGCGAGGTCTGTTCCGATGAAAAACGAGACAATCACAAATGTGATTCTCAATACTCCGGTGATAGTCCTCCTATTAACTGTGAAATCTCCTCGCATGATTACAATCCTGCAGAATTCAATCTAGCGAATGGATAAACCAGACTCTTTAAGCATGGCGATGGCGTGGCTTTCATCCATGGTGTGGGCTTCCTTCAAAACACCCTTCGGCACCCACTCAGCCAATGGAACCTCGATAATCTCATGCTTTCCCTGCTGAGTATGAATTTCAGACACCGCTGCAAGACGTCTCTTGGGAAATCGATGCGCCAGACGGAGCAGGGTAGGCCACAAGCGCCGATGAACAAAAGTAAGCTTTCCGTCGACCAAACGACAGACAAGGATCTTTTGTGAGTCGCGAAGTTTCCGGGTTATAAGAAAAATCTGCTTCCCCGTCGGGTGCCCCCACCAACTCCCTTTGATACGTTCCTTTGCAATCCACTCGGCAATGTTTGGAACCGGTCCGCGGCCCGACTCGAGCACAATTCCTGCTCGTTCAACGAATCTCATGGCGTCCTGTAATCTTCTTCCCTTCGGGGTTCGTTCGGCGCGGCGTGTTTTTCGCCGTGATCTCAAACGGATTCTTTGTGTCGGCATAGAATTACCATCGATATAGATGATACCTGCGACGCTCTCGCTTGTTGGCTCACGGATCGCTCTTAAGCTCCGGCCCGCTTAGGACCGGGGCACGGGGTGATCGGTGAGCACGGGCAGAAATGGTATCCAAGGACCGACTTCCGCTCCGTACTGCTTGGCAATTACACGCGCGGTCTGAGCGAGATGCTCTAAGTCGTGCACAACCCAGGCTGCCAGCAACTGCCGGAGGGTTACTCGGCCCAAGCTCGGATGCTCCCCGGGCAGATCGAGCTCCTGCGCCGTGATCTTCCAAGAGCGAACCAGCTCCAGATTCGCAGCACGCAGGCGGGCAAACTCGGCAAGAAGGGACGCTAAGGTGCGCCCTGCGTTTCGCGCCCTGTGGCGAAAACGATCGTAGGGTTCGAAGCGGAGGTTGGGCCCCTTTGCAAGAATGATGCGAGCGCGCGGGATCCAGTCGGTCTCCTCACCGTCGATTAAATGCCCCACGACATCGAACGGGCTGAACGTTTCGGGACCTTCGGTGCCCCGGACCCAAGGCTCACCCAAGCCGTCGAGGAGCGTCCGAAGAGTGGCAGGCGAACGTCGCAGCACCTCTATCGAAAGGTCGAGATCGAAATTCATAGTTCCCCCTGCTCCGCCCGGCTATTGATCATATGGTTTCCAGAAAACGCTGCTTTCCGGTTTGCCGTGTTATAGGCAATTGTCTCCTCAGTGTTCTGATGTCTTGATTTTTCCAATGCGGACCATAAACTGCAGCGAGACAAAAGAACTGACCCAAGTGTGACTATAAAATAAACGAAGCCCCGGTCCGCCCAACCCCGAAACTGAGGCATCACTGAACTGGTGGGAAATGTCGAATGTGAATCCCATTCGGGAAAAAGGAACTTGTTCAAAATTCCTGCCGGGATCTTGAAACGATCCCACACAAAAGCACGGTCCGAAAGAAACGGATGTATGGCCGGATTTTGAGTTGTTAACGTTCCCACCGATAAGGATGGCCGCTTCGGTGTAGTGATCTTTAGGATTGAGCGAAGACCCATCATCTGTATGACCTAGGTAATTTCCAACAATGCGATAATAGACAACCCTAAGGCCAAGCACTAAATCATCGCGTTGAAGTGCAAGATCGGACCCAATGGCGACGCCGGGGCCTTTGAGAAATCCAATACCGCCGGCAACACTGACCCAGTAAGCCTCGCCATGATGCACATTGGAAGAGTCCGAGAGTGCAGGAGTCACCGACATGGCTGTGGCCGCGAAGACCGGAACGCAAACAATGCAGACCGCTATCCTGGTTATCGATAGTTGCTGAGCTTGCCAGGTGCTCATAGCGTGCGCCGTTATTGTTTCCTGAGTGACCACACGTCGTTGCTATATACAAATTCGGTTTGTCCACTTATTCCGGGTCCGCCATATTTCCCGCCCGTCATGATGATCTGATTCTTGAATACACACGTGGCAACCCCGCCGCGTGGTGACCATGGCGCTCGTTGCGATGTCCATGTTACGCCATCAGAAGAGGTGAGGACTTCACTCCTGAAGCTCCCGTTTCGATTGCATCCGACAAGCCAAAGGATGTTGTCGTAGACCTCAACCGAGTAGCCGAAGATATTCCCCTCTGCAATCTTTGGAGTGAGCAAGGCCCATTGCAGTCCGTCCGCTGAAACCCACACGTCATAATCGATCATATACAGCTTGTCCTTGAAGATGACGAAGTGTTGCCCGGCGCGCTTGCCGAATGGAAGGTCGTCGGCTATCTTCGTCCACTGAACCGCGTCCGATGAGACCCACGCATCGCTGTACTTTCCCTCTGCATCCTCCCCTCCGACAATCCAAATCTTGTTTTGAAAAACGAACGGGTGGTAAAAATATCGCCTGGGGAGATTCGAATTCTTTGAAAGTATCTCCCAGCTCTTGAAATCCGATGTTCTGGCAATCTGCGACGTCTGGGTGTAGTGCTCGATGTTCCCGGTGAATGTCCCAAGCGCGTAGACGGCTCCTTTGAACTTCACATAATCGAGAAACGCCTGGCGATTAACAATATCCGTTAATTCAGTTTTCCGCCAGGTTATTCCATCTTTCGATAACCACACGCCGTCGTGATGGAATGCACGGATGTATTGATCGTCCGCGAACAGTTGGAAATTGTAGCTCTTTGCGTAGCCGGCATCCGGGGTGAACCGTGTCCAAACATATCCTTGATGAACACTGTCGCCGGGAGGGTTTTTGTGACGTGTCAGGAATGGAATTAACCTGTAGGAGGTGCGGCTCACCGGCTTGATTGCTATGCGTCTGTGCACGGCGATATCGAATGCTATCCCCGCGGCGCGACTCTGCCGATAAAGTTCCATCAAAATAAATGAGTCCTACGATTGGTTTGTTTATTCCGTTACCATGCTATCTGAGCAACAGTAATTTCTTTGTTTCAACGTATTTATCGGCCTGCAGTCGATAGTAATACATGCCGCTCGACAGCCTGCTTCCATCAAACGTCACCGAATTCAATCCCGGCTCTTGAACGCCGTTAACCAGCGTTGCAACTTCCCTGCCCAGCACATCATGAACCTTGAGTGTGACGTGACTTTGCTTTGGCAATTGATAATTGAGTATTGTGAAGTTGATGCGAGCAAGATTATTGGGAGTATACGCAATTTATTGACTACTTAAGAAAAAGGAGTTTCCTGATTTCCACAAATGATCTGCCCCCGCTGCCTCCTTGTTGGAGCAACCTTGCCCATCGGCTATCTGCCACTTCCTTTCATGAGCGCCCTGCTCACGGGTTATTCTTTCACAGCGATAATCTCGACCATTGGAGGAGAACAGAAATACGCGCTCGGATCATTCGTCCGCTGTTCCCAATCCCGCATAAGGGCTTTGTGTTCGCCCGGTGTCAATCTCCCTTCCTCCACGAGTTTCGGTGCGTAGGTCTCGATGAAAATCGTTGGCCATGTCCAGAGCTGTGAATGCGGACTGGCAACACGGTGAAGAGGGCGAATTTCCCTTGGCGTCAATCCGTGCTTCATGAGCAAGGTGGGCAGCTTCAATCCGATTTTCGTATCGCCGCCTCTTTCATTCCACGCCTCGGATACGACAACCATGAAGCGAAGAAAAGCCTT
>VBOC01000052.1:1204-5406 GCA_005877655.1 Ignavibacteria bacterium | reverse complement strand
CTTTTTCACACTGTAATTGGTGACGCCGTACGAAATCAGGGTTGGAAAGGAATATTTCCCCGCAGGGGTGCCTGCCTGAAAATCGATCAGGGACCCGCCGTAGTAAAGGTCGGATAGTTCACCGGTCTGAAGGTCCCCCTCGAGCGTTTCGGTGACGAACAGGAGGCGGCGCGGCGCGGGCCTGTTCGTGATCTCGGCGCCGAAGACGGAGGAGGGTACAAGGCCTGTCGTGATGATGTCTCCGAGAAAAATCTGTTTGACCGGGTGATCGCCCAGAAATGCGTAGCGAAGCCTCGAGCTGACGTCGTTCCACGTCGGGGTGCTGCTGCTCGATCCTCCGAACCGCGTATCGAGATCCCCTCCGAGAAACTGGTTCCCGAGCCGGAAGGCGTAATCGCGCCGCGGTATGCCGTGCTGCGTGACCTGCGAAGAGAGCGAGTAGTCGAGCCGCCCGACTCCGAATACCGGGACGTTCCGCTCCGCGGTGTACTCCGGCTGAGGTATTTGTCCGAGGAGCATTTTTCGCCGGCGGGCGTATTCGCGGTCCCGCTCGAGAAAGATCGGAAGCGCCTCCTTTGTTTGAAGCGTGATGGCCAGCGTCCGGGGCGAATATTTGAGCTGCAGCCCGAAGAGAGTTTCGAACAGCTCCTGCCGCAGGAAGAAATCGCCCGGCCGGACGTAGAAGTCGTCCGGGGAGAGAGCGACAGACTTCGCGCCCACGGTCGCCGAGGGCACTCGGGCATCGATGCGGTAGGGGTTATCGGGGCGGATGTAAAAACCGTCGACAACGCCGGTGGAGCTGTTATACGACACGTTGAGGCGGAGGAATTTAAACGTTGCAACGATCGGAATGTAAACCCGGCTATCGCGGGCGCCAATCTCATACTCGGTCCTCCCGATCCCTTTGACGATGAGCGCAACCGGAACCGTCTGGATAGAATCGCCCGGCGCGCCCGTCTGGGATATTGCAGGCTGCGTTGCGAAGGCGGCGATCAGGCATACCAGGAGGGATGATGCACATTTCATTCGCATGAAAGCGCTCGCGTGTCCGGTTGACTGTGTCAGGGGATGGTAAGTTCCTGGCTGATCTTGACCGGATCGGCCTTGAGTTCGTACCCGGAGGCTACGCCAGGTCGATGCGTGGTGAACATGGCTTCCAGGGTATAGGAACCGGGCGGAACGCCGGAAATATCAATACTGTACGGGTAGACGATGTCCTTGTAGATTGCGATCGGGCGATCTTCATTCTTCACGATCTGGCCGTCGCGATTCTTGAGTGTGATCGACATGGTTCCCCAAAAGGAGGCGTTTCCGACTCTGGTGAGACCGACGCCGAGGTTCAGTTTCCCGGCAGACGCCGTGGCGGTCATGCGCGTGACTGTCAGACCGGTAGTCACGTGGCCGATTCTGCAATGAAGGGGGATGTCGATCTGAGAAATATACTGGAGGTGCATCTGCATGCTGCCGCCGGGAGCGGTTGTGGAAGTCTTCAATTCCCTGTCGAAGGAGCTGACCACGACACGGGCCCAGTATTCGCCCGGCGCAATGCCGATGGGAGGAGAAACCATGATCCGGACGACCTGCGATTCCCTCGGACCGAGGACGAACCGCTGCGGGAAAGCTCTCAGCCACGAAACGGCCGAGGGCTCGTTGACGTACGGAGAATCCAGATATTGCATGGCAAACTTCCCGCTGTCGCCGACAACCGGATACCCATACTTAAATTCCACCCAGGCCTCCTGGCGCTTCTCGGTGGGATTGGTGACGCTCACGGAAACAGTTCTACTGGGGGGCTTGAGGAACAGGTAGAGCGGATAGACTTCGACGCCGGCAACTGCAACAGTCGATCCGAGAAGAATGCTCACGAGCCCCGCAATCCATAAAAGGGGCCTAAGCTGGGAGGGAGTTGATTTTGAACCGGTGTATGGCACTGTCTCGATTATCCCCTGTCTGTCGTTTAGTGTGATTGATCACCCCGTTCCGGGTTATTCGAGAACGCGCCCGATAGGATCAAAGGAGGACTGCCACTTACCCCGTTATGAAACCGTTCGCCCCCTCATCGTGGCTGGATCCGCCGGAAGAAATGTGATCCGAAAGAGTCGTCATCCTCCCCAGCCACCCCTCCCTTACTCGCGACCAATTCACTTCGGCGGGATTCGGAAAGTTAGGTCGGATTAGAATCAGCAAATTCTACTGGCGATCCGGCAACAACAACGCGTTCCCCCTTATGCAAAGGGGTACCTCTGATCATTGAGAATAACCATCGGTACCCCTTCGCAAAAAGAGTACAAAAAGCGACAGCTCAGTTGCCCGTGTAGGCTGCTGAACCGATGACCTGACCGGTGTAACCACCCGCAAATGCAGTCTGCGGAACGGCCAGTGTCGCGCCCAGGAACAATCCCGTCGCGCCACCGCCACCGATGCCGAGCGTTACAGCACTGCCCACGATGGGGCCTGATGCTGCAAACGGGGCAGTCGGATCGTTGTCATAGTTCCATCCGAATGTCCAGTTGCTCGTCGGTATGCCGCCGTTGCCATCGTCCGATACCAGCTGACTCGGAAGAACGAGGGTCACGACGACGTTCGAACCGGCATTGCCATCAACTTCGAATCCAACCGGTCCTACGACAATTCCGGCACCTTCGCCAGGACCCGGAGGGTTCTTGAATCCCCCCGCTGTGATGACATAGGTCTGTCCGGGTGACAACACGCCCCAGTCGCCGTCAACGTTGACGAGCGTCAGAGCATTTGCCACGCTGGCGGTGATAAGCGCTTCGGCTTCGCTCTGGGCGAAGACGACTTGGGTTAGCCCGATGAAGCAGAGCAGGGCCAGTGCCAACATGAAGCTTTTCATGTGTTACTCCTTGATGATGTGTTTGTGATATGGTGGATTAGATATACGTAGAATTACAATTTTCTTGCACTTTCTTGCTCTTTCTTAAACTTATGGAACGGTGGACGCGAGTTAGAACAAAACCTGTTCGCCTTGAGACCGCCAACACGCTCCTTTCTTGTGCCTTCCCATTGTACTCGATTCCGTTACGACTAAGCGAAAAACCGGTATCACCGAGAGAGTCCTCCCCGCCTCTCTGATCACTTCCCAGTCCCGGTCCTGTCCCGCAAAGCGGGATGGGACCGGGATGGAAAGGATACACCCTTACTTCAACAACATCATTTTCTTCACCATCGTCAGCGTGCGGCCGGCGGTGCCGTCGTCGGTCTGTGTTTCGGCAATGACGCGGTAGAAGTATATCCCCGATGGCAGATTGTTTGCGCTGACCTCTGCCGTCTGTATGCCCAGATCGAGCTGCTCGCGGTCAAATAATGTCGCGATCTCCTGACCCAGTACGTTATAGATCTTCAAGGTCACGATTGCGTCCTCAGGCAGTGAGAACTCGATCACCGTCGTCGGGTTGAACGGATTCGGGTAATTCTGCCTCAACTGGAGATTGACCGGAATCGGATCCGGATCCCTGAAGGGCTGGAAATTGACCACAGGAGGTATCTCGGCCGTGTGCAACAGGAACGGCACATCGGAGATCGACCTCGTGCCGGGCAGCGAAGTGCCGCCCGAGGTCTTCGTTCCCTGCGGCGCAACGAACGTAAGTGTATCGAACGGACCGCTGAACGCGCTGTCGATCGATCGGATTACGTTATATATTTTTAGCAGACTATCAGGACTGGACCCGAAGTGGTAATTCGAATCGCACGCCAGCGCCTTGTCGGCAAGGAGCGAAAGTGCCAGCACTGATTTGCCGTTGAACGGCCCGCCGCCGATATAGGTCAATTGTCCGAGACCGACGGGAGTCTTTCCCGCAACGCTCGCCGCAATGCTGATCTTCAGTGCGATCGCCTCGGCCAGGAGCTTATTGTTATGCTTCGACGGGGGGAGCGACTTCTGTGTCTTTGTGATCGGCTATCCGCTTCCATCGGTGAATGTCGCCACGCCGACCGGCGCGCCCGTATGAACGCTCCCTGCAAACTTCTTGTCATAGAGCGTCTTTTTCACGTCTCCCCATTTCGGATGGGTGACTTCATGGAACACTTCCTTCCCCAGATCTAGCCCAACCGCCAGAGAATCGCCGACCCTCAATCCCACCTGCTTACCCTTTGCGTCCAGTTCCGCGGCAAACGCGCCCTGGCTGTAGAGTTCCTCGCCCACAATATTGATGTTCGGCATCGCATAGAGCAATCCCAAACTT
>VBOC01000052.1:0-1127 GCA_005877655.1 Ignavibacteria bacterium | reverse complement strand
CCGGTGTGACTGCAGCCGTCGGGTTCGTAAAGTCCCATTTCTTCTGTTTTCCCGGGGGATCGGTGCTCGCGGCATTCTGGAATGGAGCGTAACTCTGCGGAGATGCATCGTTGCTTCCCGGAGCGGGCCTCACGGCCTGGTCGAATTCAACGTGCAGCCTGACGCCCGGAGGATTGGCCGCCGGGTTATTGAAATCGAAGCATCCGTTGCTCGCATACGCCTTCCGCTTTTCCGCCTTCCCGATCTTTCCCTTGCTGTCGTTCGCTACCGCGATGCTTTCCTGAACGAAGGTCCGGAAAGTGGTTTTATCCGATATCTTGATAAAGATAAACTGTTGGTTCACATCCTTCTGCGGGTAGGTGAACGAAGTCTGCGTTGTCATATCGACATCGGGGAAGAGGTGCAATCCCGATCCATCCTGAATGAGCCACTTGCCCCCGCCTACACCGTCGAGGCCCGCGTTCCAGGAGAATGTAACCGGTGAGCCCGCGGAATCGGACTGGAACGCTATCTTCCAGCGGTCGCTCTGACTGATGCTACGTCCCTTGTGCAAATTCTTCTTTAGACCCAGAAGGCAGGTATCTTTTCCGAGCCCTGCTGTGATCGTCGTTGAGCGGACATCGAACGTGGGCGGCGGAACCGGCTGCTCTTCTTCCCCGAGAGCGGGATCGATGTGGTTCGTCGCCAGCGGATCGAAGCCAAGAGTGACCGAATCGGGAGCGATCAGGTGGTCGGTGGCGTGGATCACCAGTCTGATCGATTGAGCCTGCAGTGCCCCTGTAAGGACGAGAAACAATCCCAAGCACGCGAGGCCGCTGAAAACACTAGCCTTCTTCATAGGTAACCTCTTAAAGTGGTGTGGATGATGGGTGATTGAAATTCTAAACTTTATTTCATGAGCATGACTTTTCTGACGGCATTGAAGTCACCGGCAGTCATACGGACCATGTACATCCCCGACGGGACATTAAGCCCATGGCTGTCCTTTGAATCCCACTCCATGAGGTGATACCCGGCTTCCTGATCGCCTGTGAGCAGGGTTGTGATCTTTCTTCCTAACACGTCGTACACTGTCACATCAACAACCGATGCTCTTGGTATCTCGACGTTGAAGCGTGTCACAGGGT
>VBOC01000051.1:5850-13753 GCA_005877655.1 Ignavibacteria bacterium | reverse complement strand
CCAGGAAGCCATCGAAGAGCTCGAGTACACGCACCGCCTCTTCCATGGCCCGGCCGTGCCCGGCATGATCGGTCATCGAGAATTCAAAGAGCACAAAATCATAGCGCTGCGAGATGGCCGACAACCTCCTTCCCGCCTCCTTCGGAGTCAAGACGGGCATGGCAGGATGGCCAAGCATCGGCCACCGCTCATTCGTGAGATCGGCGGAGATTGCACCTCCGGAGGCGAGAGCGTTGCTGTCGTTCAGCGAGCGGCCCCCCATCGTCCACGCAAGAGGGATGGCGGTCATAGGCCGCTTCCCGTTTCCAAAGTGTTCGAAATACACGGCGGGAAAGGCATTCGCATAAAACGTGGTTTTGCCGTCAGCCTCAATCTTCGAAAAAAGATTCGCTTCTTCTAGAAGCGGCTTGAGCGTTGAATACGGGTATGGACCGAAATGCCTGCCGATTCGCTGCGCCGCATTTTCGCCCGTTAGGAGCGCAACCTGGCCTGTTCCGCTTTGGGGAAGGCCCGCCACCCCGAGTGTGGCATCAAGGGGCGAGAGGGACGCACCGGGAGTTGCAAGATGGGTGTCATCGAGATGCGGCATGGCCCCTCCCAATACGCCCCGCAGTGTCCGCATCGGCGCGGCAAAGAACGGATTGACTTGCGGGTCCTTCACCCCGATGCCGACGCCGTCCAGGAACAGCATCAGCACGTGCCGCGCGGGCACCATCACCCCTTGGGGGGCGACCGGAGGGAGGCGGCCCAGGCTTTCTCGATGACAGACATCTTTTCGCCGAAGGTTGCTTCGAAGGCGTCTTCCAATGGCACGCCGCGCTTGAACTGAGAGTACAAATATTCGAGCTTTTTCTCCCCATACCGGTCGATCAGGAACCGGGCCGTTGCCGCCAGTTTCGCGTTCATTTCCCTCAGGTCGTTCACAGTCTGAGCCGAACCGGTCGACTTCCTTTCCGGCATGGATTCAATACACTTCGATTAACCAGCGCGGACACCCTTTCAATGCGTCAAGAACCGACTCCGAAACGACCCTGGCAGCGGGGTTGTGCACAGCGGTGTCGCTTCTCAGCACGGCCCGCGCATCGAGGTAAATCGTCCCGTCGCGGAAGACTGCGTCGTCGAAGGCCCTCGAGCGCGATTCGGTATGAACCCGGTTCCCCGAGCTGAGCGCATAGACCTCGATCGTTCGATGATCCGAGAGGCCGAATTTACTCCGGTATGCGCCGTATGTCTTCTCCAGAAGCTTCCCCAGTTTTTCGATTTCCGGGGCGCTAAACGTCCGGTCGTACCGTATCCGAAACGTCGCCGTCGTGAGTGTGGCGAATTTCTTCGGCTGTCCCCTCAAGACAACAGGGAACATCGCTGCGATCGCGAACAGGAGCATTGCTGCCGCCTGTGAGCTCCTACGACGCATGCCCTTTGCTTTCGATCATCACGGTAACCGGTCCGCTGTTTGTGAGTTCAACATCCATCATTGCCCGGTCCGGACTTTCGGCCCTCCGAGCTCCTTCTGAAGATGGCCGACAAACTTCCCGTAGAGCTCCTCCGCGATCTCCGGGCGTGCAGCCTCTGTAAAGCTCGGCCGGTTTCCTTTGCTCGTGTCCGCGTAGAGAGTAAACTGCGATACAACAAGCGCGCTTCCGCCCGCCTCTTTTATCGAAAAGTTCATTTTCCCCCCTTGGTCCTCAAAAATTCTGAGATCGGCGCACTTTTGGGCGAGGTGGGCAGCCTCCGCAGGCGTGTCTTCAGCCGAGACTCCTAAAAATACCACCATCCCCCGCTCGATCTCGTTGTGGAGAATGCTTCCGACAGATACCTTCGCGCGGCTGACACGCTGGATCAACGCCCTCATAAGGGGGCTGGCGCCCCCGCTTCGAGCACACGGTCGATCCCGGCGTAATCCCTGAAGCTGCGGACCTGGGCATAGCCAAGATCGCCGAAGATCGCACGGACAGCGTCACGCTGGTTAAAGCCGATCTCCACGAATAACCAGCCATCCGACTTCAGGAGTTTAGCGCCGGTCTCCCCGATCCTGCGGAAGAACGACAATCCATCGCCGTAATCCCGGAGGGCGATCAACGGTTCATACTCCCTGATCTCAGGCGGAAGCGACGGGATGTCTGCGGCCGGAATGTAGGGAGGATTGGAAACGACGAAATCAAACGGCTCACCATGGAGCTCGCCCTCCCGGTCCATAATATCGAACACGTCGAACTTCACCCGGCCTTCGACTGTGTGCAGTCTCGCGTTCCCTCGCGCAACGTCGAGGGCATCGGTGCTGATATCGAGGGCAATAACCTCGGAAGAAGGGATCAACCTGGCAAGACTGACGGCGATATTCCCGCTCCCGGCTCCGATATCCAGAATTCGGATGGGCCGGCTCCCCCATGCAAGCGCCCGTTCCATCACGTGCTCAACGAGCAGCTCGGTTTCGGGCCGTGGAATCAACGTCCGGCGGTCGACCTTAAGATTCAATCCCATGAATTCGGTCGACCCGACGATGTACTGGACCGGCTCGTGCGCCAGGCGTCTCTTCAGGCAGGCCTTATAGCGGGCGAGTTCGTCGGGCAACAGAACCCTGTCGAAATTCGTGTACAGCTCGATACGCCGGCAGTCGAGAACATGGCTGAGCAAGAGTTCGGCGGTCAACCTCGGGCTGTCGACGAGTTTTGAGGAGAAATGATTCGTGCTCCACTCGATGAGGGAGAGAATTGTCCACGTATCACGGTCAACGGAGGTTGCGTTCACTAAAGAAGATAAAGAGTACCCCCGCCAAAATCAATTAACCCGTTGTCCTCGCCACGATGAGCGTGATGTCGTCGGACTGGGGAGTATTCTTGCTGTGTTCCTTCACTCTCTTCACAATGGCCGAGAGAATTTCCTCAGCCGGATCGTCGAGGCACCCCTTCACGACCTCCTCGATCGGCTCCTCCCCCAGCTCTTCTCCTGCCTCATTCATCGCTTCGCTGACGCCGTCTGTAAAAAGCACAAGGACATCTCCCGGAGAAAAACGGATCTCCCCCTCGTTATACGCGACCGACGCCTTCATGATACCGAGGATAATCCCTCCTTCAGAAAGCCGCTCGACCCCTCCCGTCCGGCGAAAGAGGAACGGCGGGTTGTGCCCTGCGCTGACGTACTTCATGGTCCCGCTGCCGGTGTCGATGATTCCCCAGAAAAACGTAATAAACCGATCCGCCCCCGTATTATCACAGATGAGGTTATTGACCCTCATGGTCAATTCCGCCAGGGAGAGCCCCAGCGGGACAAGGGCCCGGATCGTCGCCTGAAGGTTCGCCATGAGCAGTGAAGCCGGGGTACCCTTCCCCGAAACGTCGCCGATTGCGATGACGAAGTGCGAACTGTCGAGTGTGATCACATCATAATAATCTCCGCCGACCTGCTTGGAGGAGAGGTTGACGGCCGCCAGGTCAAACCGTGGAATCTTGGGAAGTGTTGCCGGGAGCAGTCCGCGCTGGATTTCCTTGGCGATTTGCAATTCGTCTTCGAGCCTCTGTTTTTCCAGAGTTTCCCGAAAAAGCCGGACATTTTCAAGCGAGATGATGGCGAGGTTTCCGAGCGACGAGAGTAATTCAAGATCGGTTTCAGTATACGGCTCTCCGCGCATCCGTTCTCCGAGCGCCAGGACTCCCTTCGTGCTGTCCTGGAGCCGCAGAGGGACGAGGACCTGAATGCCGAGACCTTCCAGCATGACCCGTGCGCGGGCATCGTGCCTGGGACTTAGCGTCTTCACAAGGCAGGGCGCGGAGACCGTCGCCAGGTAGTCGTTCAATTCTTGACCGGGTTCCTTGTCAAGACGATTCGCCACCACCGCCATCGACCCATTCTTCATGAGGCCGAGTATGTACTTGCTCGCCCCGATCTGCCCCATGACTGAAAACATCAGCAATTTTGCCAGCCGGTCTTCTTCGATGACCGAGTTGAATTCCTTGCTCAGCTCGAACAGGGTGTTCAACTCCTGCACCTTGCTGTCCAGCCGGCGGTTGACGCTGCTCAACTCCGTGATCATCCTGCTCTTCTCGATCGCCGCCGCCGCGATATTCGTCAATGATTTTATATAGGTTTTTTCCTTCTGAGACAGCTTCTTCCTCAGTGAGCTTCCTCCGAATCCGGCGATCCCGAGCAGTTTCCTCTGGGCGACCAAGGGGACGAAGAGAGCGATACGGAGATCCCTCATCGGCTTCACCCAGGGCATCGTTCGGGATTTTTCGCCATGCGAGCTCCCGGCCTATGGTTTCCGCAGGAAGGCCCTTCGCCTGCTCGACTGTGAACAGATGGGCGTCTCGCCTGAGCAGAATCAGTCCCCTCGAGGAGAGCAGTTTGCCCATCAGCGTGAGGAGAAAGTGGCCAAGAATGAATTTCAGATCCAGCGTTGAATTGATGACGGTGCTGAATTCGAAGAGCGCGGCAAGCTCAAACTGGCTCGTGTGCTGGTTTTTTTCTGCGGGAGTTGACCGGCGCGTTTTCATCCGTATGGGGACAGACTCATGGCCGGGTCAGTGATCCGAGTTTGTGGGCAGGAACTTCACCAGGTGGACCTCGTTCCGTCGGTCCCTGCTCGTCCGGTACTCGACCTTGTCCATGAGCGAGCGCATGAGGTGGATTCCGAGGCCGCCGCGGCGGTATTGGCTAAGATATTTTTTCATGTCGGGTGTCTTGACGGAATCGGGATCGAAGGGTCTTCCTTCGTGGGTGATCACGATCTCGAACCGTTTTTCGTTCGTCACAATGTCGATATCGATTCCTTTCGTCGGCGCATTCTCGTAAGAATGTTTGATAACGTTCGTGCACGCCTCGTCGACAGCCAGCATGATCTTGCTTGCCGACTCCTCGTCGAAGCCGAATCGCCGGGCCGCTTCATGGATGAAGTGCCGGACGAGATCCAGCTTTTCGGTTTCGCTCAGGATATGGAGATGCTTTGTCTTCACTCTGATTCGCCCCCGACAGTTCCCTTCGGGAACCGGTTCATGGCCATTATTTCTTCACGCTGGTGAATTTCTCAATCGCCTCGGCTTCATCTTTCGTAATGTCGTACAAGAGCGGGAAACCGAGGAGGTCAAATACGTTGAACACCTTGGGAGACATGTTCGAAAGCTTGATGTCTCCGTGATTTCTCCTGACGTCTTCGATGTACGCCATGAACACGCCGAGCCCGGCGCTCGAGATATAGGTGAGCTCGCGGCAATTGACCACAATCTTATACTTCTTCTCTTCCAGGAGATTCTGGAACGCCTTCTCCAGGTCCGGAGCCGTGTGGGCATCCAGGTACCCTTTGAGATCGAGCACGTTGATCGTCGACGATTCCCTCACATTGATTTTGAAATTGCTCACGTGTCCCATGTGGGCGTCCACCGCCATCACAACCGCATCGCGCATCCCGAGGGCGGAAGCCGGATCCGCACTCTGCACGATTTCCTGAAGTCTCTCATAACCGAATTCATCTCCGTTCGGTGGACGGGCTTCCGTTACTCCGTCGGTAT
The DNA here is from genome assembly GCA_005877655.1 of Ignavibacteria bacterium. Lineage (GTDB taxonomy): Bacteria > Bacteroidota > Ignavibacteria > UBA10030 > SZUA-254 > VBOC01. The sequence continues at coordinate 8,252 of VBOC01000051.1, read as the reverse complement.
AGAACACTGCAATGTCGCCGCGTTTGAAGCGGACGGTTTCCTCCACGATGGTCTTCTTGAAGAACGGATTGGTTCCCATCCCCAGGCCGAGCCCGGTCGGCTTGACGTATTCTGTCGTCCCCCCGGAACGGAACAGCATGGGACAATGGCCCGCCCGAGCGATTTTCATCGACCCGTCGCGCACATCCAGCACGCCATAGATCATGCTGATGAAGGAGCGCCTGTCGATGGTTCCCATCAACGCCTCATGCGCCTGGCCCAGGAACTGCGCCGGAGAACGGTAAATCTTGCTGAGCGATTGAAAAATTCCCTTCATCTCGGCCATGTAGAATGCCGCGGAGACGCCCTTGCCGGATACGTCGCCCACAAGAATTCCGAGATGATGGTCGTCCAGCATCTTGAAGTCGTAGTAATCGCCGCCGACCTCAAAGGCAGGCGTCGAGAGTGCGTCGAGATCGACCTCGGGAACGTCAGGCAGCGACTGGGGCAGAAGTTTCCGCTGCATGTCCTGGGCAAGCATCATCTCGCGCACCAAACGCTCACGCTCAAGAGACTTCTCGATCAAGCGGGAATTTTCGATGGCAATCGTCGCCTGGTCGGCAAAGGCCGAAATGAGCTCGACGTCCTCCTTGTCGAAACCATATTCCAGGTCCTTCGTCGCGTACAGGATGCCGAGGAGCGCTTCGTGGGAGAGCAAAGGCACGATCACCATGGAGCCGAACTTATTGTTCAACTTCCTCAGGTGCTCGGTCCGCTTGTCGTCCCGGACGCTGTCGATCACGATAGCCTTCCGCGAAGTCAGGACGAGCTTTCGGATCGACTCGCCGTTGGAGGCCATGATCGCGTGCGTCTCCTCATGGGTGATATTTTTCAGCGAAACCGTTTCGCCCATAGGATCCGACCGCGGATCACCGAGGAGTCCCCGGGGGGCGGTCGTGACGGCCAGTATTTCGAGCCATGAACTTTTCGCCTCGCAGACTTCGAGCGTCATTTTTGTGACCGAATCGACCAGTTCGTTGAAATCGAACACCTGCGTCACAAGCCGGCTCAGGTTGTGCAGCGAGGAAACCTCCGTGATCTTGCGGTCGAATGCTTCCGCCGTGGGCAGATGGAACAACGTGGTTGCAAAGGCCATCCCGAAGTAAATCGCGCCGAACAAGCCAGTCGACCTTATTAGTGTAAGCAGGGGTCTCGAGTAGAACATGAGCGCCCGCCCGACCGATGATTCCCCGAGTGTCACGATCGAAAATCCAATGAAGACGCAAAGCAGAACGAAACAGTACGCCATGCTGAAGAGCTTCTCTCTCTTCGGAAGATAGACGATCCACGGGAGCCGGAACGAGACCACAAGCATGAGGCTGATGCTGAGGCCCAGCAGAATGCTCGACAGCACGCCCGATTCGGTGCGGGCATACGGGAGCCTGGAGATTGCGGCGGCAAGCATGAGCCCGATCAGGATCAGCAGGTTCCTGCGGAGTCCCTTTCTCCGCCGCGAAAGGATGATATCCCGGAGGATGAGAAGGACGATCACCATCGTCGAACCGATCACGACCCCGTACACGTTCGCGAGAAGCACGGCGTCAAAGCCCGAGGGGATCAGCACATCGTTCTTGACGTCGAACGTGGTCGATGAAAGAAGCGCGAGCAGAGCGACGCTGATGCCGACCGGCACTGTCAGAACGAGTGTAAAACTGAGCTTCTTCGCCGGGCTCTGTTCCCGTTTCCACAGGGATTCGATCAGGAAATAGAGGCCGACGAAGGCTCCGATCAGGAAGAGATGCCGAGCGGCGTTCAGCCAGCCCCAGTCGACGTCGACGACCCAGTTGATGACGTCGATCCCGAAGACCGCGACGAACAGCACCGAAACGATCGTCAGCAGCGCGGCCTTCTTCAATTTCTTTCTCAATCTGGGAAGCTCGGGCGACATCAGATTCTCCTGTGGAGCCAGCTTACCGAGCGGAACTTGAGGAAATTCATGGTCGTGTACGCGATGACATAAACCGGCAGTGCGAGCCAGGCTCCCTTAATGCCTCCTCCGAGCGTCACACCGAAGATGTAGGTCAGGGGAAGAAAGATCACTCAGTGCGTCAGGAACTCCACTAACATAGCGTAAACCATTTCGCCCCCCGCCTGGAGCGTGTTCGCGAAGATAATGCCGCTGCCCTAAAATACCTGTGCGATGCCTGCAATCTGCAACAACGGGCGGGCCACGCGGATGACCTCGTCATTCGTCGTGATGATTAGCAGTATCGCGTCCGGGATGAAGACAAAAATGAGCCCGATCGCGATCGTAAAGATCGTCGTCACTTTCGCCGTCTCGAATCCATACGAATGCGCGAGCCGCGCCTCTCCCCTTCCGATAGACTGGCCGACAAGCGTCTGACCCGCGATGCCGAAGCCGA
>VBOC01000051.1:4156-5830 GCA_005877655.1 Ignavibacteria bacterium | reverse complement strand
GCCCGTAATTGCGACAAAGACCATAAATCCGATGAGAATGAGGATGCTCTGCAGGGAAACGGGCACCGAAATCCTGACGATTTGAGCTATAACATCCTTCGAAATCGCAAAGTGCGAGAAATACTGATATTGTTTTCGATATTCTCCCAGAAAAGTTACGCAGAGAAAAAACAACCAGCCGATGACCATGCTGACGGCGGAGCCGACGCCGGCGCCCGCAAGTTCCATGCGCGGAAATCCCAACTTGCCGAAAATGAAGAGGTAGTTGAACAGAATGTTGAAGACGTTGATGATGATGGCGGAGAACATGAAAATCTTTGTGTGGCCGATCCCGTAGAAAAATCCGCGATACGAGACGATGAGTAGAAAGAACGGAAGACCGAGGAACTGGTAGCGCATGTACGCCGCGCCCGATAGTGTGACCGCCTCGCTCTTCGAGAAAAAATCCATGATGTTGTATGAAAACAGGTAGCCCAGACCCCCGAACACCACCCCGAGGATGAAGCAGATAAGGAGTGAATTGTTCAGCACTTCGCCGGCCGCGATAGGGTTCCCCTGTCCGTGCCGGCGGGCGGTCAGGACGTGCGTGCCGGTCCCCAGGCTTGAGAAGAAGCTTGTGATCGCCCAGGAACCGAGGAATCCAAGGCCCATCGCCGCAAGCTGGACCTGCGTGTTCGCGAGCCTTCCAACCATGCCGGTGTTGATAATCGAAACAACCATTTGTGATGACAGGCCCGCGATCGCCGGCGTGGCAAGACGGATGACATCGCGGGAGAGCCTCTTATCGATTCCAATTTGCATGGCGGCGGAGGGTGTGGGGTTTCGTCAGGGATGAAGACCGCAGCGCCGGGATGCCGTCAGGCAGTTAATCACGCAAGATCCGCACACACCCATTCTGGCGCGAGAATGGGTTCGCTCAAACAGACAATTTCCTGCTACGTTGAGAATTCACTGATGTACCGGTCGACTTCCCGGGCGTAGGTCGAGGTGGGGTAATCCTGTTTCAGGCGTTTGAGCAATGCGATCGCCTTCTCTTTCGCTCCGGCGCGGCCGTAACAGCGGGCCGCCGAGTTCAGATACTCCGGAGTATTGATGGTATTGGAGACCGTCCCCGCGGCCTTCTCGTAGCTCGATGCCGCCTTGTCGAACTCTCCTTTCGCTTCGAGGCACGCCCCCATGCCGGCCAGGGCCGACGCCTCGAGCAGCTTATTGCCGCCGCTGAAATTCTCATAGTTCTTCAGCGCCTCCTCATACCTGCCGAGGTTGAAATACGCGTTCGCGAGATAGAACCGGGCGAGCTGGCCCGACTCCGTGCTTCCATAATTATCCACGATCGTCTTCAGCCCCATCACGCCCCGTTCGGGCTGCCCGTCGATCGCCTGCTGATAGGCCTTGGGATTGTTGGCCGCCGCCTCGTAAAGCGTGACGACCTTTGCCAGCTCTACGGCAGCCTTGTCGTTGTTCGCGCGCCGGTTGTTGATAATGATGACGATGCCGATGATGACGGCGATAAGGCCGGTGATCGCATAGCTGACGTATTTCTTGTGCCCGTAATAAAATGCCGAAACCCGGGCATAAGCCATCAGCAGCTCATCTTCCTTGATCTCTCGCTTCGTGATCTTTTTCTTGGGTCTCAGCATGAAACAGGATCCTCGTGAGGTGGTTGTTCTCTGT
>VBOC01000051.1:0-4104 GCA_005877655.1 Ignavibacteria bacterium | reverse complement strand
CTCCATCATGAATTCGGTCGTTCGGCCCTGGAAATTACGGCTTACGCTTCAAGATGCGTGCCTTCGTTAGCAAAATGTGCCTATAATGTAGCATTTTTCGACAAGAGTATCAACCGTAAATATCACTATCCTTCATCACCGCTGGAAGATACTACCATCTTTCGTCTGGATTTCGAATGAATTCACGGAGCGTGTCATGCGATATAATTCCCTCACGAACGATCTTCACCCTACCCTCCGAAATGTCTACGACAGTTGATGGGACGTTAGATATAGGCGGACCCGCCTCGATGAACAAATCGACGAGCCCCCCGAACTGCGACCTCATCACTCCGTGGCTCGACTCTTTTCCGGAGATGTTCGCGCTCGTCGAAACCAGAGGGACTCCGCAATCGGTCATGAGCCGGCGGCAGAATTCGTTGTCCGGCATGCGCACGCCGACCTTTCCGACCCCGCCGGTAAGGAGCGGGTGGATGCTGCGGCGGGCGCCCATAACAATCGTCAGAGGTCCCGGCCAGAAACACTCCATCAGCTCGGCGGCGATAGGCGGGATCTTCGGAACCAGGCGTTCGAGCATCGCACGGTCAAGCACGAGCACAAGCGTCGGCTTCTTCTCCGATCGTTGTTTTATTTCGAACACCCTTTGAATGGCCCCGGCCCTGAATGCGTTACAGCCGAGCCCGTAGACGGTGTCGGTGGGGTAGATGATCACTCCTCCCGCTCTGATCATTTCGGCGGCTAGTTTCGCGGTTCCGTCAATCGCATTCCCTACAGATTGAATTTGTACGGCGGTCATGGGGAACCAACGGTTATTTTTGTCTCATGTTGTCCTTGCATCACAAACAGTCAGTTTTTTTGCCAGGTCTCCCGGCTGCTTTTGCCGAGGATCTTGTTCACGGCCTCCAGCGCCTGCGACGCTGAGATTCTCATCATACAATCGAACGTTTTCACCGGGCACGCATCGCCCCCGTGGGAAGTGCAGGGCCGGCAGGCAAGGCCCTTGGTCTCAAGAACGACATCGTTCTTTCCGATCGGCGCGAACCCGAATTCGGGTATCGTGGCGCCGAAGATCGCAACCACCGGCGTACGAACCGCAACCGCCAGATGCATCGGCGCGCTGTCGTTGCAAACAAGGACCCGGCAGCGCCGTATCAGTTCCGCGGATTGAAGTATCGTCAATCTGCCTGCTGCATTCAGGACTCGCGGCGACTCCCCGAGCGGGAGAAGCCGGCGGTCATCCCCTCCCCCCAGGATAACCACCCAGAACCCGCGGGATGTCAATCGTCGGACGAGGTCGGCATAACGCTCGGGAATCCACCGTTTCGTGTTCCAGACGGTACCGGGCGCGATCCCGATCAACGCTTCCCCCGATTCATGTTGAGCGGACCGCAGGAGGCCGTCGACGGCTTCGCGATCGGCGTCCGACGGAAATAGTTCCGGAATCCTGGGCCGCTCATAATAAACCTTGAAAGCATTCAGCAGATTTAAATTCCGGTCGACTTCATGCACGAGCGATTCGTACTTCACGACATCGGTTAGAAGGATGCGGCCTGCACTCGTGTTGAAGCCGATCCGCCGGGGGATTTTTGCCATGCGGACAAGGGCGGCGCTCCGGATGGAGCGGTGCGGCAAGATCGCCGTATCGTAGTTTCGCTTTCGAATGGTCCGGACCTGCCGAAGAAATGCTCCGATCCCGGCATCGCCTCCCCGCTTGTCAAAAATCAAGACTTTATCGATGGCAGGGTGATTCGCCAAAACCGACGCGGTCTTCGGTACGACGAGGAAGTCGATTTGGGCAAATGGGAAGGTCTTCCGTAGGGCCTGCACAAGCGGCAATGTCAGGATGACGTCACCCAGGAAGGCGGTTTGGACGACGAGCACCTTCGACGGTTCAGGCACCGGGGCTGTCCACAGTCTGTTTTGAGCTCTGCACGCTCTCCCAGGTGTGCTTCCAGCGGCGATGCATCCAGAGCCAATGGTCCGGGTAGAGGCGGATGTATTTTTCGAGCATCGCCGTATGCCGCTGCGTCAGCTCGATGATTTTCTCGTCCGTCGATTCCACCAGATCGGACGTGGGGATTTCCTCGAGGACCACCTCGTAGGTGCCATCGCTTTTGCGGATCATGAATCCGATCAGCATCGGCGCACGGCTCCGCAGGGCAAACGCGGCAGGTCCCTGATGCGTTGCCACGCTGCGCCCGAAAAACTGCACAAAGGCGCCCTCCATAGGGCCGCTCTGGTCCGGGGCGATCGCAATCACTCCCCCCTCGCCCAGCGTCTTGATGATTCCGCGCACCGAGATCCCCATGGGGATGACGCTGTTTCCAAACCTGCAGCGAAGCCCGTTGATAAGCCGATCGATCAGCTTATTCGCCTGAGTTTGCACGATGATCGTGAAGGGGATGCCCGTGAGGCGCGGGACGCCGGAAGCGATGAGCTCCCAATTCCCGAAATGACCTGAGAGCAAAACCATGCCTCTCCCCAGGCGGTGAGCTTCGGTGAGTAGTTCGGGGTTTTTCATCCTGACAAGCTTCCGCAGAATCGCATCGGAAAGATTGGGCGACCAGAGGAACTCGACGAGGGTAACGCCATAATTGACGAATGCCCCCTTCGCGATTGCTGTTCGCTCCCTTTCGCTCTTTTCGGGGAAGGCGTAACGCAGGTTTTCCAGCGCTATGTGGCGGCGGGATCCCAGCAGGTGAAACGACGCGGCGCCAAGATAGGCCCCCAGCCGCTGCGCCGACTTCAAGGGGAGCGCAAGTACGATCCAGTGGAAAACCCGGAAGAGGGAATACTCGAGACGGTGCTGCATGAAGGGCGTGTCAGTGCATCCTCTGGGCGTAATGGTCGTACCACATCTCGTCGCGCAGCTCGTCACGATGGGTGGAATGAACCAGTTGGTAATCGCCCATGCCCGTCCGGTCGACAAACACGAACACAACCCCTCCCTGAACGTTATTGTAATGCCAGATCTCGTAGGGAAGACTCTCCGACGAGCTCGGAAATCTTTCTACTTCATCCGACGCTCCGTACACGATATAGACCCGCCCTCGATCGGTCTTCCACCCCTCCCGAAGCCCGAATGAAAGGTTTTTGTTGGCATACTCGGCGCGGCGGAAATATTCCTGCTGATACTCATTGCCCGGGGTGAGAGGATCCGGGTCTCGCCGGCGCCAGAATTCGAACACGAACCTCTGCTTCGCCTTCCTTTCAGTGAGGAGTGCATACTGCTTCTGTTCGAGATCCGAGGCTATGTATCGTGAGTATGAAAACTCACGGTCAAGCGCGGAATCGGTCATCGTTGCGTAAACGCTTGTCGAGAGATCCGCCGAGGCGAACGCCGTTGTTGAATCGGAGGTCGAACCGGGCCGGTAGACGAAGAACTTTTTTGCCGCCACGGCAAGCACCTTTCGCGTCGAATCCAAAAGAGAGATCCGGAAATAATACGTGCCTCCGCGCAAGGCGGAGATATTGAGCGTCCCCACCTCGACACTGGAGTTATGAGCGCGCGATTTCGGCTTGTCGTGCGCGACCACCTCTTTACCGTTCGCATCGATTGCGGCCGCGTGTACGACCAAGCCCGCGGACGATTGGCTCATCATGAGGTTGTACGCTTCGGCGTAGTAGTAGATGATCGGGAGTCCCACCCCGTACAGCCGGCTCGCATTCGGTATCACTTCCAGGGTGTTCTTGTAATACATCGATTGTTTGTTGGTCGAAGCCTGAATCGAAGTGCAGAATTCAACGTCGCTGAGGGTCTCCCGATCGCCCGGAATCGACTGCAACTGAAGCGGGGCCGAGAGGCTGTCTCTTCTGGAGGGGTCGCACACGTCATAAGCGCTGAGGGAGAATACATAGCTGCCCCGGGGGAGGGCGAGCCCCTCGACGCCCACCAGTTTCTGGCCGGCGATCAGCTTTGAGGTATCGGCGATCATATGCGGCACCGTCCACTCCTTCTTCGAAACGACCGAAGTGTCACTCCTCAGCTCGAGCTTCATGTTGACCGCGCCGAGGAAGCGGCCCGAATCCGGCTTGTACGTCAGTATATTCTCCAGGATATCGTAATAAATCTCCACATAGGTTTTCGTGGAGTCTCCGTAGAAG
>VBOC01000050.1:4558-5464 GCA_005877655.1 Ignavibacteria bacterium | reverse complement strand
AGGCGGCGGGCTGCTTCAAAAGACGCGGCGCCGGATCGATACGGGCAATGAAGAGATCATAACGGCCGGAGTTTTCCCAATTGGAAGTAAAGGCAATGAAGTGGCCATCGCGACTGATGGTGGGTTTGGGGATGGCCCAATAGCCACTGGTGGCGGTTAGGTTGTCAATCCGCGAGCGATGATGAAATAGCCGCCTGATTCGCTGCGAGCCATCGAGCGCAAACTGCATCACCTCATCTTTGAAGGCGCCGGTGTTGCTCACATTCGATTCGCCCCACAGGGCCATCGTCGCCCAACTCTCGTCATCCGGATAGAGCGTCATGTGCTGATCGTTGGACCAATCTACCTGGCCGTTGGCATCTTTGTAATCAAATACCACGGTAGACTTATGAACATCACTCAGACTTCGCCGGTTGGCGCCGCCACTGAAATTCCCGTGGCCGACCACGATGCCCGTCCCCAGATCTCCGTGCGAGGGCGAGTCGTCGTCGGCGTTCCAATAAATGGTCTGCCAGGTGTTGGTCTGCATGTCCCAAATCTTGTGCGCCGACTTGTCGGCCTGGACCTTATTGAGCGCGAAAAATATCCACCGCCCGCTCTTGTCGGGAACGCAGGCATTGGCATCCAGCGACTGATCGTTGCGGATGTGTAAGAGCACTTGGTCGGTCGATCTCTTCCAGACGATGAAATAGATGGGATTGCCGCCATCGCCAACTCGATATTGCATAAAGGTGAAAATGTCGTCGTGAGCATCGACGTGTATCTCGAAGAGATAATCGGGATTACCGGGAGAGAGTGGCCCGAAGTCTTTAACCACGGCGAAGGTGTCAGTTGAAGGCCGATAGCTATAGAGCTTCATTCCGGAAGCCGGATAGTTAGGGTCGTAGTAAGCGCCTTCGACGAAAA
>VBOC01000050.1:0-4548 GCA_005877655.1 Ignavibacteria bacterium | reverse complement strand
GGAGGATGGGTCCGAGGGCAAAGTTGACTGGGTCGAAAGCTTTAATCATCATCTCGCCGCTTTCACCTCGCCGAATCAGCAGCCGCGTGTTATTGGCATTGAAGGTCGGCCACTGGTTATACCAGGTGCCACAGCCCGGCGCCGGACAATCTGCCGCATCCGTCGCCCGCATGATCTCCGTGTCGAAAACCGGATCGCTAAACTTGCCTCCTGCACGCGGCAAAACCCGCAAAGGTGGTTTCAGATAAACACTCCGATCGGCTCTGACTCTCGCGACATCTGTCGTACTCGGCACTGCGCCATTGATTAAGGATGACTGCGCCCGCGAAGACTCAGCGATGTGCCGCACTCGAAGGCCGCACACGCTCGCCGCCAGCAAGAACGCGCAAACAGTTCCGCGAGCGAGCGATTGCCGATTCAGTCGTCTGTGATAAAGAGAATCCACGTTGCGATTATCAAATCAAGAGAGAATGAGGTCAGGCGAGAATTGGCGACTCTTCAAGCCATTCGTTTTGATAAGGCATGATTCAATGATGGCGCATAGTCGGCTAATGCTGTGTTTGCTGGAAAATGCGCTCTCAATGTGCAGACGTGCGGCATGGCCCAGCCGTGAGGCGAGTGCAGTGTCGTGCACGAGTCGAACCATATACGCTGCCATCGATTCAACGTCTTTTTCATCAACCAGAAAGCCCGTTTCACCTTCGATGACAACGTCCGGAATTCCTGCATGGCGCGTCGATACGACCGGTAATCCGCTAGCCCCAGCTTCCAGAATCCCAATGGGTGTCCCCTCACAATCGCCGTTGGCTGCCTCAACGGAATGCTGCGCAAACGCTCGCGCTTTCCGCATCTCGTCACGAACAACCTCATGCGACTGCGCACCGAGAAACGTTACAGCCTGTTCAATGTTTAGCTGTCTCGCCAGTTCGCGACACTCATCGAGCAGCGGACCATCGCCGATCATTCGCAGATGCGCTTCAGGCAAGGCCTCGTGCACTTTTGCGAAGGCCCGCAGAGTTAGCTGCGGCGCTTTCTTCTCTACAAACCGACCGACGGCTAGAAAGATAGGAGCCGCGTGTTCAGGATCGGCTCCGTCGAAGTCATCGCAATCAATCCCACAAGGATTGTAGTGAACTTTTTCAGCCGGCGCTCCGAGCGAAATTAGTTTTCGTTCCATCGCGCGCGAGACGGCTATTATGGCGGCGGCTTGTTTGAACATCGCGGGATATGTTTCGGCATTTTCCCTAAGAACTTCCCGCACGCTGGCATCGTAACCGTGAAAGTGAACGAGCAAAGGCAAGTTTGATTTACGGCAGGCTTCCATCACGGCGACACCTGTTGGCCCATACTCAGCTAGGACGACGTCTACGTGCGACCGGCGGAACGCTGCAACGTAAGCCGCCATCGTCTCGTTCCGCGCTGGATCGGTAGACAATCGTCGGCGGATCTTATATCCCACCCTTGTCGGCCATGACAGTACGGGGCTAGCGCCAAGTCTCGGCGGCCAACCATGCACTAGGACGGTCTTCCCGGGTAAACGCTCAACGTGTCCTCGGATGAACGTTTCCGATGCTGTCGGCCAGTACGGAGTCACGACACAAATAGACGTGGGACTTAGAAAGGAAATTCCTAATGTATTGTTCATGTCTTACGAAGAACTACGCCGCCGCTTGGCCAGCGGTCAGCCGGAATACTAGATTGCCTCAGCCTTCAATCTTCATCCTTTACCGCTAAGGTATTGTGACGGTCGTGGTCATAAACATGAAAATCGTAGGAGCGCATAATTTCGTCAAAACGAGAAGCCTCGCGACTACCGTTGTGAAATTCAATGGCAATAGTTCGAACGCGTCGTAGCCAACCCAAATCCCCCTTGAATAATTCGACCTCAGCCCCCTCGATATCCACTTTCAAGAGATCTATGCGATGAAAGCCGGAACTGCTGATGATCTTCTGAATGGGCAGACCGTTGATGATTGCCTCGCCTCCCTCTTTACTCGCTTCTTTCGTTGCAAAAGCACTGTAGTGACCCGTCGGTCGAGAGGAGTCCGCGACCAGAGTTTTCTCGTCGCCCCAGACGGCTACTTTCAATGTTCGACAGCGCCCGACTTCAATCAATTGTTTTAGGTTTGAAGTGAGAATTTCATAGGTGTCAGGGTTGGGCTCGACGGCGAACAATTTGCTAGAAGGGTAGTGGCTGCCAAAATAGAGCGAAGTCAATCCGATGTTTGCTCCCAGATCTATGATCGTTTCACAATGCCGAAGATGAGTCAGAACACCTTTGTAGACCTCCTCTTTGATTACCTCATCAAAAGTAAGAATGTCCGAGCCGACTTCGCGGAGAGATATTTTCCCTCGTATTGGCGATTTCATCTCGAGATCCAGACGCCTTCCGTTTACCAGTGTTCCTCTGGCGCTGCGCAATTCAAAGTCCCTCAATCGGAGGATCGAGCGCGGAGACATATACGGCCACCAATCGCTAACGAAGGAAATAGTCCATGTTTGCTCAGCAAACCGTCGTAAAGGAGAACTCTTTGAGTGGCTATAGCTAGATCTGCCGCTTGAGTTGCCTTTTGGCCTTCTAAACAAGAGAGCCACCAATTCGCGGCAGTCCTTCAATGCGATTCTACCTTGCGGCAAGAGCATGAGTACCAAGAGCATGACCGCTAGAGTCGTAACGAACGCGATTAGAAGACCCATCGAGGGGGCCATCAGGGGCATCGATCTTCGAAGGACTAGCAAAGCAGCCAACGAGGACAGAGCTGCGCAAGCAATTGGCGCAATCGTTCGATAAAAATCTATGGTCCGCACTGGGCCACGACGTCCGACGAACCAAAATAGTAACGGCGTCACAACCAAGAGAAAAATCGATGAGTATGTTGCCGCAACGCCGACCGCGCCCCAAGGCAGTCCGACGATGATGCTTGCGATAACGATCGTAGCACCCAAGAGACCCCATCGGAACATGTCACGCGTTCGTCCTTGAGTGATGAAGAGCCATCCCGTCGTGTTCGCTACTGGTTGAATCAAGCCAACAATCCCAAGAAATGCGAAGATGCGGCTGGCTGCAATCCACTGCGGCCCCAAGATGAGTTTCACAAACCAGTCCGAGCAAGCAATCATGAGGGCCATGCACGGCATCGTGATCAGCGCAACCTTCTCCAGGATTCTCAGATAGGCTTTCCGGTATCGCTCGGGTGAATCAGTCAAACGACTTAGCGCTGGTATGGCAACGGCGGCGATCGGAGTATTGATCTGGTCTATAGGCAGCAGCAACAACTGATACGCCTTGGCGTAAAGCCCAAGTTGCCAACTCCCCCAAAATTTTCCGATCAGCATATTGTCCAGATTGCGCGCGAAATAGTTGATCACGTGAAAGCCGGTTAGATTGCTTCCGAAGGCCAACATCGAACCCACTTGCGCCTTGCGTGACGGCCAACGCGGACGCCAGTCGCAAACGATCCAGATACCCGCAGTGTAGCCCAGAGCCTGCGTCAGTTGATTAGCGACGAGCGCCCAATAGCGCGCTCCGTACCACGCGAATCCGACGGCAACCATAATCCCGAGAATCATTGAACCAATCTCTAGAATTGCAATTGACGTAAAGCGCATCTGTCGTCGCAACAAAGCCTCATGCTGAACGGTTAGACCGCCGAACAGAAATCCTGCAGCAAACGCAATTGTTATAGGCGTCAAGCGTGGTTCATGGTAGAACCACGAGACGACCGGCGCGATAAATGCAGTCACCAGCATCACCAATATGCTGAGCGCGACGTTAATCCAAAACAGCGCGCTGACCTGCTCGACATTAATCTGTTCCTTTTGAATCGTCGCCATCGACAGTCCCATGTCTTTGAACATCGACACGAAGCCGGTGATTACGGCGACCATACCGATTAAACCGTAGTCCTGTGGTGTTAGAAGGCGCGCGAGCACAACAGTCGCCGCGATGCCGATGAGGAACTTGACGCCTTGCGAAGTGAGGGTAACCATGCCACCGCGCGCCGTGCGACCGCCCAAATCACTGTGCAAGTGATCGGTGCGGAAGTGACGATTCTGGTCGTCACTGAGTGACTGATTATTTGCGGCTTGGGTTTCCAAAACTTCGTTGGTGTCTGGTATAGGAGGGTTGGATACGTCTCGGTGAGGAGCGGCTTCTGCCGACAAGCATTATACAGAAAAAGTGAGTCCAGGTGCATAAAATCTCTCAATGGCCGTTTCGATTGGTTCTAGCACCTCCAAAGCACCTAAATTCGCCGGATTTCGCCCAAGCTTTCTGAAGCCCGGCCCGTATTTCGAGTTTTTAAGCTGATTAGAAAGTTTAGTGATGGCACAAAACGTTAGACCACCACTCCAGTTAGCCGCTTGCCTCGACGACTTGCGCGGCGAGCAGCTTGTAACAGAGAAGCGCTCTTCACGGAGAGACAGCGGCGCGAACGCGAATACTACGAAGAGTATTCCACGTTGACCGCGCCGGCTGAAGTTTGCTTCGACCCGGTCTTGGGAAGAGAACGCCGACCCTGGAATCCTTACTGGTTCCTGTGCGATTCA
>VBOC01000241.1 GCA_005877655.1 Ignavibacteria bacterium | reverse complement strand
CGATTAATTCCCTCGGTGGCTATGTCGCGGCAGATAAGTTCCTGCAAATCGTCAAATATATCGGAGGCGATTACTACAAGTCGATGACATGGGAAAAATATCAGGAAACGGCAGATTCTCGGAGTCCGAAGGAACACCCTGATAATCGGTAACGCCAGGCGACTTTGGAACCACCTTCATTTCCTCACTTTCGATTGTTTGCTTCTATATCCACCGATATCGTAACATCGTCACCTAGCAACATTCCACCCATATCTAATTTTCTGTTCCAGACAATTCCATAGTCTTTGCGGTCAATCTTGAACGAGCTGTGGAATCCCGCTACCATATGATCACCCGAACCCCCCATCCCTAGGATTTCGACAGGGATCCTGATATCCTTCGTCGAATCTTTGATCGTCAATTTCCCTTCTAAGAACACGCCTTCTTTCGTCTTGTAAGCCTTCGTACTCTTGAATCTCAGCGTAGCGAATGAATCAGCATTGAAAAAGTTCGGACTTCTAAGATCCCGGTCTCTCCCCTCATTGTCAGTATTGATGCTCTTCGCCTGCACCACAACATCCACGGCGAGCTTCTCGACGTTTTGAGAATCGTACTCGACCGTACCACTGAAATCCGTGAACCGGCCCGACACTTGAGCGAAGATGTGACGGATCGTAAATCCAATGTGCGAGTGTCCACGATCGATCTTGAACGTTTCCGCTTGAAGAGGACCGGCGAGAATGCCGATCATCGCAATGATCGTGATGCTTCGAAGATATTGCTTCATTAGTTGCTCCTATGATAGTGTGATGTGACTTAGCTTCCTCCCATTTGGATTCATACCTTTTCTACGCCTTCTCGCGGCATAAACCTCAGCCGCTCAACCGCCGCAACCATCCCGTCGAGATCAACCATTTGAATACATTCGAGATCATAGGGGCATTCTCGCTTCCAGCACGGAGAACAGGCAAGACCTTCAGGAATGAGCTTGACGCCACGGTCAAACAGATCCACCTCCGGGGGACAACTGACGCCGAACCACACGGCGATGTATTTCTTGAGTGCGATACCGATGTGCATGCCCAACGAATCGCCCGTTATGATGACGTCACAGATATTCTCATAGCAAATACCTCGTCTTAAACCCTCGGTTGTCGGGGTGCTCAATACTTTTTCACCCGCTCGCCGTGCGATCTCTGCATTGCGCTCGGTATCCTCCGGTCCACCCAGCAAGACGAGGCGTACGCCCTCCCGTTTGGACAATTCACTGATGAGAATGACGTGCTGATCAACCGTCATTTTCTTGTTAGGATACGCAGATGAACACCCCGTGTTAAATCCGATGATCAGGTCTTCGGCGACCATCTCATTCATCGATTTGTACGCCCGACAAAAGGCCTGTTCTTCTTCCGACAAAGGCATGACGTACTCATCCCGCCGATACTTCAGCCCCATTGCTTCGGTAAGCAATTGCGAATTCGATTTTTGATTTACACGAAATTTCATAAAATCATTAAGCCCCAGGCGGTAATTATGTTGCGCCTCACGGTTTAGCGGAATGATTTTCCCGTCACCGTTCAGCCCGTAACCCAGCTTCTTTCCGGCTTGGAGAGTCATCGTGAAGGCGCACGCATGGACCGACTTGTCAATATTCATTACGATGTCAAAGCGCATAGACTGAAGTTTTAGCCACGCTTCGGGTTCCCATACATAGACTCGATCGAGGTAGGGATTGTGATCAAGCAGGTGAGCGGTATTCTTCAGGGTGATCCAATAAAGGGAGCTCACTGGATATTTCCTCTTGATCGGCGCGAGAAGAGTTGTGGTTACCAAGACATTCCCCATAGCTTCGAGGTTTACGATAAGAATCTTGACCCCGATCTTTTGTGGATCGACGCACTCTTCGAGGCAATCACGCGAAGGAAAGCAGGGCTTGTATCCGGTGAAATGCTTGCAATCCGGAATAACGGGCGCCCGTCGTCGGGTGGAACCTTTAGTCCGCTTACTCCGCGCTTTCATGGTGAAAGGCGAGGCTGTTGCGTGAAACCAGACGCTGCACACCGGCGAAAACTTCCTCCGCAGGAAGCTCTTCCATACAGGGATTGCCTATGGGGCATCTCGTGAAATTGCAGCCGAGGCAAAGAAGGTTTTGATTTTGGATGACCTCGTTTGGCGCGCCGACAGGGCCTTGGAGGAGGGGATTAGTGGGGCCGAATATGGCGACGACTGGTGTTCCCACCGCCGCCGCGATGTGCATCGGACCCGTATCGTTCGTGACAAGCATCCCACAGCGGGAGAGGATAGAAGCGAGCTGTTTCAGATTGCAAGGCGGGATAAGGGTCGCGGGATGCCGCATCAGGTTTCGAATTTCCCCAGCCATCCGCGCTTCGCCCGGACCCCACACCACCAGAACCGTTGCGCCAAGTTTCTCCACCAGCGTATCGCCAAGGTGTGCGAAATGCCGATCCCGCCATCGCTTCGTCAACCAGCCACCACCTGGATTGAGTGCAATCACAAACTTGTCGGCGATTTGTTCGCCCTCGAAGAAATCCTTGGCAAATCTGTCTGCTGCCGGAGTGATAGGAAATCTCAGTCGTGTACCTGTGATGGGGATCCCAATCCGGCGGAGCGCATCGAGGTTGAAGTCGACATTGTGGACCCGATCTCCGCGCGGTTCAGTCACAACATTGTAGCAATATTTCCTCCACCCAAAGCGGTAGCCGACTCTGTAACGGGCCCCACTCAAGAGCGTGATCAGGGCACTTCGAGGATTTCCGAAGAGATCGATTACTAAATCGTATTGCTGGCGACGAACTTTTAGAATTAGACCGGTGGCATTCTCATTCTTGGCATCAAAGATAATGACCGAGCTTAGCGCGGGATTCCCTTCAACGACCTCTTGGCTCTGGCGTTCGGTGAGAAAATCCAATTTAGCATCCGGAAATGCTGATCGCAGACTTTCAAGGACGACCGTTGAGAGCAATACATCGCCGATCGCGCGAAGCTTGATTACAAGGATATTCCTGATGAGACCCTGATCGAAGATCATTAAAATGCTTGCAAGAATATACCGGGTCAATATAGAAAATCATCTCTCCGCATTCAAGAAGTGCGCCACACGGATGCCAGGATTCAAAGATCAGGTCCCAGATCTAAGAGCAACCCCTCATCGCTCAAGAAATGTTACCCCCGCCCGGATCGCATATTTCGTGAGCTCAGCGACGCTATAGATATCGAGCTTTTCCATGATATGCATTCGGTGCCCCTCAATTGTTTTCACGCTCACCTTCAACTGGTATGCTATCTGCTTCGCTGACTTACCCTCGGCGATAAGTTGGAGAACTTCACGCTCTCTTGAAGTCAGGACGGAAGACTTTTCCTTTGAGAGGTGGTGCACGTAATCTTTTACCACCGACCCTGCCACAGTTGGACTGATGTAGATTTGGCGTCCCATCACCGAACGAATCGCGCGTTCCAGTTCATCGAGAGCACAATCCTTCAGGAGATACGCCGATGCCCCGGCTTTCAGCATTTCAGAGACAAATTGCTGGTCCGAGTGCATCGAGAGTGCAATGACTTTGATTGCCGGATTTTCCTCCAAGATACGTCTAGTTGCTTCCATTCCATTTAGATCTGGCATACTTATATCCATTATTACGATGTCGGGTTTAAGCTCCTTCGCCAGTTCAATCGTCGTTCTACCATTTTCCGCCAACCCGACAACGTCAATATTCAAATCATGCTGAAGAATACTCCGCAGTCCCTCACGCACAATCTGATGGTCGTCAGCGATTATGATTCGAACACCCATCCTCAGGTTCCTCTTGCGCCCACGTCCATGGTGAGATTTTGTAGAGTCAGTTTCACATTGGTGCCCGATCCTCGCTTCGAGACAATTTCCATCCGTCCGCCAAGAGAATGCAATCTTTCCCTGACGCTAAAGAGCCCGAAGGCATCGCGTTGTTTCACATTGTCTTGCATGGATTGGGCGTCGAATCCGCAACCATCATCTGCAATTTCCACGCAGATCCGATCCCGATCTTGGTGCACACTTATCTCTGCATTTTTCGCGCCCGCATGTTTTATAATGTTGACAATAACTTCCCGAGTGGCGTGAAAGAGCAGGTTGCTGAGATCCTGATTAAGCGACAGCGGCTGAGGATCAGCGTTAACGGAGAAGTGGATTTGATGTTCTCCCTGGTATCGCTTGCAGAGCCATTCGATTGCCGGAACAAGCCCGAGCTCATGCAGAATTGGAGGGCTCAACTCTAAAGTAAGTTTGCGAGTATCAACGATGGATTTTTCGACCATATCTTGAATCTCTCGAAGTCTAGTATCGGATCCTGCCCGACGAGAGGATCGTTGGACGGACTGTAATTTGATCTTGCAAAACGCCAGTGTTTGACCAATTGAGTCATGGAGATACATGGAGAGGCGACGACGCTCGCGCTCTTCAGTCGCTGAGAGGTCGAAGGCCAGAGCTCGAAGTTTTTCCTGGTAAGCGACGAGGCTCTGCTCGGCGAGCACACGCGCAGCTATTTGTTCTTCTAGAGATAAGACTGTTTGCGATAATTGAGCGGTCCGCTCAAGTACCTGTTCCTCCAACTGGTGTTTGTACCTCCACAACTCATCTTCGGACCGCTTTCGTTCGAGAACTTCCGTCTGAAGGCTTTCATTTGTGCTATTCAGCTCGGCGGTCGCCTCAGTAATCCTCCGTTCAAGAATTCGGTTCCGTTTATTGATGGCCCTCGTTCTGGAGACATACGATATCGTGGCAGATGAGAGCAAGAATAGAATCACAGTACCGCGAAACCACCATGTCATCCAGAATGGCGGAGCAATCCAGAGGCGAAGGGAGATGCCGTGTTCGTTCCACACGCCATCGTTGTTGCTTCCCTTGAGATGCAAGATGTAATGCCCAGGATCCAGGTTGGTATAACTTGCATAGCGCCGAGCTCCGGAGTAGATCCAATCGGCGTCAAACCCCTCCAGCATGTAAGCGTACTGGTTCTTTTCGGGTCTCGTATAATCCAGGGCGGCCAACTCGAACGAAAAACCATTATCCTTGTATGAAAGTTGAACCGGGTTAGAATCGGAGCATGCTTCCACGAGATTCTTTTCTCTATCACCGATCTTGAAAGAGGTTAGAACGATGGGGGGAATATGCGGGTTATCATGCAGGCTGTCGGGGAAAAAACTGGTTACACCATTGATGCCGCCGAAGAACATTTCCCCCGATTCGCTTTTGAAGAATGCCCATTGATCAAATTCGTTGCTTTGTAGACCATCCCCCACGTCGTAATTCCTGATTCGATTAGCGGCAGGAGCAAACTTGGAGATTCCCTTATTTGTACTAATCCATAAATTACCTTGTTTATCTTCGAGAATTCCACAAATGACATCGTTCGGCAAACCATCGCGCGTTGCATATTGAGTAAATTCCCCTGTCATTGTGGTCATGCTTTTCAAGCCCGTTGGAGTCCCGACGAACAATGTGCCGTCTCGTGCTGGAAGGATCGAAAGAACTCTGTCATGGCTTGACCTAGTCGGATCACGCGGCATCTGTAGATAGCTTGCTGACGATCATCTCGACTGGACCAAGCGATCTCAGTGGAGAATTCGCACTCTCTTCGTCTTCTCTTCGGTACTCCCTCTCGCGTAAGTCGAATACTGCCACACCACCATAAGTTCCCATCCAAAGCCTGCGCCTCTCATCCTCGGACATCGAGACAATCGTATTGGACGCCAAATATGACGAATCACTCACAAGCCGAGGGTAATGTTCGAAACTTTCGCTCCTCTTATCAAACCTCTCGAGCCCACCCCCCCACGTTCCGATCCACATACCCCCTGATTCATCCTCTAGAATGGACATAACGCTATTATTACTCAAGCTCCCGCTATCAGAGGGATTATGCCGATAGTGAAGATACTTGTTCGAGCGGCGGTCAATTCTATCCAGTCCGCCATTCGAACCCACCCAGAGAATCCCTCCCCCATCACAGTAAATGGACCAAACTTTGCCCTCGCTCAATGAGTTTCCCTGGTGCGGTATGTACTTGTATGTGCGAAATTGTTTTCTAAACCTGCAGAACTTGTTCAATCCTTTTCGGGATCCGAACCAAACGACGCCGCCCGCATCCCCTATAGACATTATCGCATCATCGCTCAGAGTGCTCAAGTCCTCCGCCTTAGCCCCGTAATGACGAAAAGAATCAGACTCCCTTTCGTAGAGTTCCAATCCTCCATCAGTCCCGATCCAAAGCCTATTGAGCTCGTCTTCATGTATGCAAAAAATATAATTGGAATAGACATTCCGAGGATTTTCCCCCATCGCATAATGTTTAAACTTATGACTCCCGAGCTCTAGCCTGTTCAAACCATCACTTGTGCCAACCCAAAGAATTCTGTGCCGATCTTCGTATACGCATCGAACATTGTCTTGACCTAGACTATTACTGTCCCCGGGGGTAGTTCGAAATCGACCAACCACGTTACACGCGGGCCCTAACTTGTACAGACCTTGGCCGAGAGTTCCAACCCAATAAGCGCCATCCCTATCTTTGCAAATGGAGGCTATAGCCTCTGAGTTGGAACTGTCTGAAAGTGCTATTTTCTCCATCAGAAAGGAAACCCGGTCTCTGGCCGTCTCAATTCGCATTAGCCCCGCACCGTATGTACCGACGAGGAGGGCACCACTGGGATCCTCACATAATGATGTGATCGCGTTGCTTCCGAATTTGTTTCTAAATCTAGAATCAGGCTCGCAATGATAAAATCGCTGGGTGTTTTGGTCAAATAGGTTCAGGCCGTTTTGTGTTCCGATCCAGATGTTTCCGAATCGGTCTTGCGCCATTGCCGTGATATAGTTATCCGAAATAGACTCCGAGTTCGATGCATCATGACGGTATACCCTGAAACCATACCCATCGTACATGTTCAAGCCGTCTTGGGTACCGAACCACACGAACCCTTTGCCGTCCTGAAGAATGCAACAGACATCGGATTGGGAAAGTCCTTGCTCGATTGATAAGTGCTCAAATTCTATCCGATCCTCTTGAGAAACAAGAACGCTGATACAGCAGAGAAGGAGTAAGAGTTGGACGGTTATGGCCGAGACTAGATTTCCGCCCCAGACACTCTGTGGACTACTGCGTGCAGATCTAGAAATAGGAATCCCAAACCCTGGAAGAACTCTCGCCATTCTTGTCTCTTATTGGAAGCTCGGTGATAATCGCGGGTCGGTAAGTATTATGCGCTCCCTATCTACTTTGGAGAGGTCGATTACGGGGGAACGGTCATGTAGCCGGATCTTATCCCTACGTTACGCTCGAGAAACCGCGTAGTTCTTACGAGTGTCCGCCCCCCGAAGACAATTCCTTTAGACAGCCGCCTCCCGTTTAACCATGTATAGATTAGTATAAGGTCGTAAAATTACTTCTCAGAATCCATTCCCCCCCCGCGAAGACCTCGGCAAATACGGCGACCCGCTGATGAAGGATCGTTTCGGAAGGTATAAACCTACCTCAGATCAGCGCGCCAATAGCATTTTCTTCGCAGACGCGAAGGAAATGTTCCCCCCTTGGGTCATGAGCCGATAGAAGTATACTCCACTCGAGACCGTATTCCCTCCGCGGTCACTCCCGTCCCACGAAAGCCGATATCGCCCGGGCTTCTGATTTTCATCCACCAAGGTCGTTACTTCCCTACCCATGACATCATAAATACGCAGGATCGCATGACTGGGTTCCGGAAGAGCATACTCGATCGTAGTGGTGGGGTTGAACGGATTTGGATAGTTTTGTTCCAGCTTATACTCCGAAGGAAGAATTCTCGAGCCGGCCGCCTCGTCGTACGACACTGCGAACGTGCCGAGCGAGCTCACGCGGGCGGAGATGGTCCGGTTCCGGACATCCACCCAACTTGCTACGGGGTTCCAGCCCGACCCGGAGTACCGAACAATCGAGAGCAGTCCTTCCTCTCCACGTTCGACTTTGGCTGAATTGTAGCGGAGCGATATCGAAATGAGTGAGTTGAAATTCCTCGCGGGTCCTATCTCATATGCCCGACTCACAACCGTTCCCGCGGTACCACCCGCAGGGATCACCGTAAAATACGTATCCTCCCTCAACGCGTCCGCCGGAACTGCGATTGAAACTTCTGCATCGTCGCTCGAGACTGTCTGCGCTACTCCTCGCTTCAGGAACAGCGTTTGAAATGTTCGTTGTCCCGAGAGGGTATTTCCACCTGAATCCTGCGCAGTAACATTGATCGTTATCGTGCCTGTTGCGGTAAATTCATAGCTCGCCTTAAAGAGATTCGGCGATGTCTGCACGAGCGTGGGAGATGTCGACGACCCTCCGGTCGTGAGCACCTGCATCGTAGGAAATGACGAAAGACCCGTATCGGACGTTACGTACAGGTCGACGTAGCGCGAGATGAGGGGATTCTGATGCACGGAAATGCTAAGATGGGACCTCGGTAAGACGTTGATCGGGGATGTCGTCTTGTACATGCCGCGGCCGTGCGTGGCGGCGAAGAGATACTGATCGCCGCGCAGGTCGAGATCTGCAACGGATACATTGGCAAGCCCGCCGTTCTGTTGGACCCAGTTCGTCCCGCCATTCGACGTCTCAAAAACGCCAAGGTCGGTGCCGATAATCCAATGGCTGGAGCTGGCCGGATCGATCACGATGGTATTCACAGGGAGATCCGGTAAATCCCCGCTCACATCCGACCATGATGTACCGCGATTCGCAGTCCGGTAAACATGCCCACCCCCGTACCCGGAATAAACCACGATCGTTCTATCTCTATTCGCTTGATCGATTGCGATCGCCTTCACATAGCGGTTCGGGAGCGGCGCGACTGTCACGTCCGTCCATGACCCTGCATTGATCGTTACACATACTCTAGAAATCGCGGTGCCACTTCCGCTCGTACCGATGTAAATCGTCGTCGATGAGGACTTCGCTTCGGCAAGCGCGGTGATCACGGAACCGGCGGAACCAACGCCTCCCGCACCATCTCCTGTAAGATCCCCGCTCACGGCGGTCCAGGCTCCACCCCCGTTTGTCGAACGGAAGACCCTGTACGTGCCCGCGACAAGGATCAGCGGATTTGAGGGATCCATCACCAGGGGCGCAATAAATTCGCAGCGATCTGATGTGCCATCCGATAATGTACTGCCCGTTGTGGGAATTCCGCTCATCGACTTCACCCAGCTGCTGGGAGCGCCGGAGCTGATCGATTTGAGAATACTCAGGTAGACATATTCCGTGTAAACCGTCGTTGGCGTCGTATAATCGACAGCGGTGGCTCCTCCGTCTCCTCCGATCACCATCTGCCATGAGGGCGCCGCGAGCGTTCGCAGCGTTCCGTTGTCTTGCGATCCACTGTAATAAATTTCCGAGGTGGGATGAACCGCCCCGCTGTAAAGCTGGGTGATGGAAAGATTGTTGTTGATCGCGGAAAAGGATGTGCCTCCGTCAGTCGACTTGAACATCCCGCCATCATTCCCAAAGTACATCGTGGACGGACCGCCCGGACTGAACGCGATTGCATGCTGATCGACGTGGACGAAGGGCATTCCGTACCCGTCGCTGAGCCGGCTCCACGTCGTCCCTCCGTCAGTCGACCTGAATAGGTTGATTCCACCGGTGTAGACTGTATTAGCGTCTGTGGGGTGAACTACTATAACGTTATTATACCACCCCTGCCCTCCGAGGTGCGAATTGTTGACGGCGGTGGAGTTGTCAATCGGTTTCGTCACTGCCGACCACGTGGCGCCGCCGTCGGTCGTCTTCTGGATGCTGTGGGTATAGTAATTTGAGTCCGCAAGACACGCGTAGAGTGTCGCCGGGCTGCTGGGGGCAATCCCCAAACTGATTCTACCGTATTTCGTAGAGGTCGCCGGGAAGCCGTTTGTCAATCTCGACCAGCTTGTTCCTCCGTTCGTGGTTTTGTAGATTCCATCGGTTAGGAATAGACCAAATGAAGCGTACATGGTGTTGTAGTCCGAAGGATTTGCCACAAGGTCCAGGCATCCTGTAGATGTCGTGGCGGTCGTAAGCTTCGACCAGCTTGCCCCCGCGTCGCTCGTTTTCCAGATTCCCCCCAGCATTGCGGCATAAAGCGTATTGTGGTCGTCCCCCCGGATGACCAGCTTGTTGATGTAGTAGTAAAAATTTGGCGATACTGTCCCTGAAAAATTTGTGAGCAGATTCCAGGTTGCGCCGGCATCGGTTGATTTAAGTACGCCCGCACCGCGGAATGCGTCCACATTAAAGTAACCCTCTCCTGTTCCCGCGTAAATGATGGTAGTGTCCGTGGGATCGATGACCATTGTGCCGATGACGAGATTTGAAGCAAGATCGGTCGTGGGAGCCCAGGAACCGCCCGCATTCGTGCTCTTCCAGATTCCGCCGCTCACCGATCCGCAGTAAATTGTATTTGGATTGAGGGGATTGATCGCGATCGATCGCACACGTCCCCCGATATTATTCGGTCCGACCGCGTTCCACGATACCGAAGCAGTGCTAAACTCTTGTTTCACTTTGTTGTTGCGACTAATATGCGCGAGCGCTTTTTCTTTCCAGTCGGCGGGAATGTGGCCTGTCGGGTATGCACGCTGATTGTTATACCAGCGTAAAGCTTCAAAGGCATGCGTCGCTTCAAGATTCGCGTTGCGGTTTTCTTCCGAGTTGGGTTGCCGATCAGCGGGTGGGGGGCTGAGATGGAAAACTAACTGAATTGTCAGGAGAAACGCCGCGAGGGCGGCGGCCGGTCGAAAGATCCGTGATTTCATAGCCTCTTGGTCGACTGACCTAGTGTGTCTCGATATCGACGATCACCCACCCCCCGTTTTGCAACAGAGAAATGTTCCCTGCGATCCTATCTCCCCCCTTGGCGGAAAGAAGCGTCATCAATCTCTTGTTCCGCTCATTGGACCGGTCGCACTTCCCCTGTTCGTCAAGCGCGTAATCGGGGGAAAGGACCATATGCCGGCCCGAATCCGCTACGGTTTCCATCCCTTCGTTGTGCGAATCGGTGGAAACAACACGAACAAACAATCTGTAACGCACATCGTCGAGCACCGCGACGGACTCAACCACGGCAGTGACCGCCATGTTGTTCGATTTGATCGCTGCATCCTTTTTTCCAGGGAAGAGTTCACCATGTTGTGATGTGTCGGATGCTGCTGAGCCGCTTTTCTGGGTTTTGTCGGAGGCGCAGCCGACTGCCAGGAGAACAAGAATTGCCGCCGAGGCGAGAATCTGCATGAGATTGGGTAAATATGCGTAGTATTAGGATGAAATGCAATAGAAATGACCGGCGTTGCACAACTCGCAAATAAACCCTATCTTTTGACGGACTCGAACGAGCAGGGCGCGCGTCGAGACTCTGAATTAATCTGAGAATATGAGAATCTCTTCGGATCGCCTGGCAAATGGGATATCGGTCGTGACTCATCAACCATCGATTATATCAGGCACGGCGTTCCAGCCCATACCAGGGACGGAGTTCCAGCCCATATCAGGCACGGGGTTCCAGCCGATATCGCGGACGCAGTTCCACCCGCGGCCGGTGTGCCGCACCCCGAGCGTCGGCCGTTCTGGCTGGGTGCTTGGATTCATTACCCTCATTTTTGTCTGTGCCTATGCCCCGGCACAGCAGTCAAAGGAGAACTCCGAATTCAAGCTCGCGGTGGGTTTGTTTAAGGATGGAATGTACGACCTCGCCTCCGACCAATTCAAGAACTTCATCTCCGCGTATCCCAACACCGCCGACGGCATCGAAGCGCGTTTCTACCTGGGGCAGACCCAGATGAAGCTCAAGAAGTATGACGAAGCCCGCATCACGTTCCAGAATTTCGCACTTGCCTACGTCGACCATCCCAAAGCACCCGAGGCTTGGTTCAATGTGGGCGAGGCATTTCTCGCGCTGAATAACGAGGGCGACGCTGCATCCGCCTTTGAGCGCGTAAAGGTCTTCCACCCGAAAAGCCCGATCGTCCCCGATGCTTTGCTCAAAGCGGCGGAACTCCACCGGCGGCGCGGCGAGCGGGAGAGCGCGAAACAGGCGCTCCACACGATTATCCAGGATTATCCGACGAGCAAGAGCGTCCTCAGCGCACGGCTTGCGATCGGCGAGCTGTATGCCGATGAAGGTCAGATCGAGCTTGCGGAACAGGAGTCCCGTCGCGTGAGCGAAAGCGACGCACCACCCGCGGTCCAGGCGGCAGCGCTCTTTTCACTCGGCAAATTGCAGGCCTCGGCATGCCTGTTCGATGACGCCAGAGCGACCTTCAACACTATCCTGACCGCACACAAGGAGGCTCCGGCCGCGACCGCTGCCGCATTCGAGATGGGGAAGCTCGAGGCCGG
>VBOC01000240.1:3131-5022 GCA_005877655.1 Ignavibacteria bacterium | reverse complement strand
GCTGGCCGGGGAGAAGCATCATCTTGCCGTTCTTGATCAATCCCGGGTCGCTGAAATTCTGGGCGGACAGCTCGATCGTCCGGAAGCGCCGCGGCTTTCGCTTCCACCAGATGCGCGCAGAACCTCTGACGTCGACACTGTCCTCGAACACTTCGTCGAACGTGTTCTTTCCGATCAGGACCATGTGAACGAGCTGGTGGCCCGGCCTTGCGATGCGGTTGCTGAGCTGTTCGATCGTTTTGACGTCGAACGACATGATATTGTCCGGAAAGACGTACGTCGGCAGCGATTCCTGGCATGTCAGCGAGAAGAGGGAGAGAATGGGGAGAAGGGCGTATCCCGCTGCCTTGAGTTTCGTGCGGTTACAATTCATACCGAAGGCCCAGAGAAAATCTCCTCGGATCGTAATAAGCGGAGGGATCCCCGAGCTGCCCTCCGAT
Organism: Ignavibacteria bacterium; assembly: GCA_005877655.1. Classification (GTDB taxonomy): domain Bacteria; phylum Bacteroidota; class Ignavibacteria; order UBA10030; family SZUA-254; genus VBOC01. The sequence continues at coordinate 4,582 of VBOC01000240.1, read as the reverse complement.
CCTGCCGTTCGAATCTGCCCATCGCGCATTCAGGCCGTTGAAAAGGTTCCTCACGTCTCCATAGAGCGTCAAAGACATCAGGTCCCCGAGAGCGAGCTTCCGGGAAAACTTGAGGTTCACCGTGCTGTTCGATGTCAGCCGTGCATTATTCGGGAGAAAGGGTTGAGTCGTGTCTTGCGGCGTATACCCGTCCTTCGTCGGGAAATAGGTGTACGGCCTGCCGGTGTTGTACGTCCAGACCGCGTTGCAGATGATCTTCAATGGAAGCTGCGCGTCGATCACCAGCTTGATCGAATGAAGTTGGTCCCAGCTCAGCGGATAGGGCTCGTTCAGCACCGGAAATCCCCACTGCTGCAGGTTGATTCCCTGATTGGCATAATCGCTCACCCCCTCTGTCCTCATGAGAGAATACGAGAGCGACCCGGAGAGGACTTCGTCCCGGTAGCGCGTCAGGACCAGTTCCAAACCTTCCGCGTTGGCAAAGGCGTTGTTGACATACTCCGCGAAGCCGTAGTCGCCCGCAAGCCGGGCCTTCGAGGGGAGAAAAGTCTTCGAGTCGATCTGATCGATGAATTCCTTCTTGAAATATGTGAGGCTCAGGAGTGTCTTTTCATCCAGTCCGTACTTAAGGCCCACTTCCCAGGCGTGTGTGCGTTCCGGCTTCAGGTCTGGGTTGCCGACAAGGACGCTCACCCCGTTGCGCAGCTGCTGCGGATTCGTGCCGGAGTAGAGGTAATCGAAGAGGGGAAACTGAAAATAATGGCCATAATTCATGATGAGGAGCATATTCCACATGATCGGAAAAGAGAGCCCCATTCTCGGACTCAGCTGTTGCTTGATCGAGGCCGGCACGAAGCGCGTCACCTGTGATTGGTACTGCCCCGAGGTGCTGTCGGGCGTTACGTACTCCACGACAGGCCGTTCACTCCTCGGGTCGAGAAATTCGTAGCGAAACCCGAGATTCACAACCGCGCCATCCTTCTCCACCTCGAGTTTGTCCTGGAGATACACGCTTCCTGTCCGGGGGAAGTAATGGTAGCTCGAGCTGTAATTAAGCTGGGGTTCGTCGGGAAGAATCTTGCCGAAGTAGGTCGTCTGCGGAACATATTTCACGACATCGGAGAAGATGTCATACTGGTTCAACTCGGCTCCGAACTTCAGTATGTTTTCGCTCGTCAACTGAATGTCGAGGTCGCCTTTCACCGTCGAAATATTTTGCTTCGTATCCGCCCACCAGGCGCGGTCCCCGCTGACAATGTATTCCAGGAAGAAATCGTATTGATAGGGAGACGAAGGGAACATGTTCTTGTCGTCATCGCCGATCCTTGAACGAAGGTAATAGTGACTGAGGTCGAGCCGGTAATGAACCATGTCCGAGAGGGAATGGGAAAGGGAGAGGGTCGTCCGGTACGACGATCGGCTCCGTTTCGGCAGGCCGCCAAGATTGAAGC
>VBOC01000240.1:0-3066 GCA_005877655.1 Ignavibacteria bacterium | reverse complement strand
TTTTCCGAGACCGCTCACATCCCTTTGAACGGGCGATGCGAAAAACCTGTCGAAGTCCTGCCTCCAGCGCGTATCGGTGAGCTGCAGCGTGTTTGCCGCAAAATAATGAAGACGGTCCCTGAGAATCGGGCCCGCGAGCGTCACCTCCGTTTCGGTCGCGCGGTCGTTCTGTTGATTCCACCCGCCGGACAACCAATTGTCCTTCTCGACGCGGATCGCCGCCGAGTGCGTTTCGCCCCCGCGGCGCGTGATGATGTTGACCACTCCGGAGAGCGCATTGCCGTATTCCGCCTCGAAGCCCCCGGATTGGATCGAAAATTCTGTGATCGAACTTTTCGGGAGCGACGAACCGACCCCGCCCGCCACCACATCCTGCAGCGGCAGGCCGTCGACCAGATAGACCACCTCGCTGGTCTTGCCGCCCCGGACATTCCCCTCGGCGGTGACGCTCGGGAACAGCGACAGCAAGTCCTGAACGGAATGAACCGGGAGTCGGTCCACCTGCGTCGTCCCGAGCGAGAAGTTCGTGCCTGTGACATCCTTTTCGATCAAGGGGCGGTCGGCGAGGATTTCGACCTCCGAAACCTCAACGGCCGACGGGGCCATTTCGACGCTCAGTCTGGTTCGGACGTCGGCATGAATTTCGACGTCACGGTACAGGCGCGGCTGATACCCGATTGTCGAGAAGCGAACGTTATAATTGCCGGCGGGGAGATAGGTAATCTGAAAGTGGCCCTCAATGTCGGTCGCAGCCCCCTGCATCGAGCCGTCGATCGAAACAGAAACTCCGGCAAGCGCCTCGTGCGTTTCCCGATCGACGACCTTGCCTTCGAGAATGCCTGTCGTGCCGGCTCGCGCCGCCGGGAGCCAGAGGGCGACGAGCACCAGAGAAGCAAGAAGCGCCCTCATGTTCAGCGCTCCGGTTTCATTTGCGGGAAAAAGATCACATCGCGGATCGAACTCTGGTTCGTGAAGAGCATCGCCAGACGGTCGATGCCGATCCCGAGCCCTGCCGAGGGGGGCATTCCGTACTCGAGCGCCCGGAGATAATCCTCGTCGAGCATTTGCGCCTCTTCGTTGCCCCGGTCTCTCAGCTTCATCTGTTCCTCGAACCGCATCCTCTGATCGATCGGATCGTTTAACTCGCTGAAAGCGTTGCAGAGCTCGTGGCCGTTCACGATGAGCTCGAATCGCTCAACCAGCCCGGGTTCGCTCCGGTGCCGTTTCGCCAGCGGCGACATCTCAAGCGGATAGTCCGTTACAAACGTCGGCTGGATCAGCTTCGGCTCCACGAGCTCACTGAAGATTTCATCGATGATGGCTCCGGGGCCCGCGCGGGGGGCGATTTCAAGTTGAAGCTCCGTGGCGATGGCGAGAAGTTCCTTCTCGGACTTTCCCCGCAGCTTTTTCCCGGTGTTCTGTTCGATCGCGTCGAACATCGACACCCTCTTCCAGGGAGGAGTGAAGTCGATTTCACGGTCGCCGACCTTCCACTTTTGCGATGCGTTAACTTCCAGCGCTGCGGCGCCGATCAGCTGTTCGACCAGCTCCATCATCCACAGGTAATCCTGATAGGCGACATAGAGCTCGAGCATCGTGAATTCAGGATTGTGGTTTCTGTCCATGCCCTCGTTGCGGAAATCCTTCGCAAACTCGTAGACACCTTCATACCCCCCGACGATCAGCCGCTTCAGATAGAGCTCGTCGGCGATCCGGAGGTAGAGATCGACGTCGAGCGCATTGTGATGGGTCACAAAGGGGCGGGCGAACGCCCCCCCGTACAGGGGTTGGAGAATCGGCGTCTCCACTTCCAGATACCCTCTCGCATCAAGGAACTTCCGGATCGAAGTGACGAGCTTCGACCGCTTGATGAACACTTCCCGGGTGCCGGGATTGACGAGCAGATCGACATAGCGCTGCCGGTACCGGAGCTCCTTGTCGGCGAAGGGGTCGTAGACGACGCGGCGCCCCTCCTCGTCGGTTTTCTCTTTGACGACAGGGGGCGGACGAAGCGATTTGGTGAGCAATTCGTAGCGTTTGGCGTGGACGGAGACCTCCCCCATCTTTGTCCGAAAAACAAAACCCTCCACTCCGATGATATCGCCGATATCCAGCAGGCGGAATGCATCGTACAGCTCGCCGATGTCGTCGCGTTTCAGGTAGACCTGAATCTTGCCCCGGGAATCCTGGATGTGACAGAACGATGCTTTTCCCATCCGGCGGATCGAGACGATGCGGCCTGCGATCGCGACGTTCCGCTGCGGGCTGTCGTCGGAAAAACTCCTGATGATATCGGCGGAAAAATCCGATCTGCTGAAGAGATACGGATATGGGTTGATGCCGCGGCGTTTGAGCTCTTCGAGCTCTTCCCGCCGGCGAAGCATCAGCGCATTGAGATCTTCAAGATGAGTTTGTTCCGTTTCCATATTCACCGAAGAAGCAGCATCTTTTTCGTGGCCGCAAACCCGCCAGAGATCAACCGGTAATAATAGACCCCGCTCGGCCGGCCGGCCGCATCCCAGGAGACGCGGTACGTCCCGGGCGGCAGTTTCTCATCGAGAAGCGTTGCAATCTCTCTGCAGAGAAGATCGTAGATGTGCAGCGATACGTGGTCGGGATTCCTGATCGCGAATGCGAGTTCGGTTTTCGGGTTGAACGGGTTCGGATAATTTTGAAAAAGCCCGGCTCTGACTGGCAAACCCGCCGTTCCATCCACACCATTGACGATCGAAGGCGCCGCCTGCTGCAGGCTGCGGTAAACTCCCCCTCGATACGTCCCCGCCAGCAGATGATTCTGATCGTTCATCGCCATAGAAAGTACGACCGGTTGAGCCAACCCGCTGTCCCCTGCCGGAGTCCAGGTTGCGCCCTCGTTTGTTGATGCATAGATTCCGTTATAGGCGCCCGCGTAGACATTTTGCGGACCGCTGAACAATAATGCATACACATATCCGTTCGTAAATGCGACGTTCTCCCATGTTAATCCCTTGTCCGTCGAACGGAAAGTCCCCCCGTAAACGCCCGCAAAGACATGCCCCAGCGGATTCACGGCCACGGTTTGGAGAT
>VBOC01000239.1 GCA_005877655.1 Ignavibacteria bacterium | reverse complement strand
CCGAAGGTGTGACCGTCAAAGAGGATCAAATTCGTGATGTACCGATACGGTATACTGTCGGGCGGTATGGTCCCGATAAACCAGTTCTCAATGTGTACCGTGTGCCAGTAGCGCGGTTGTGACGAGAGTATCGAAGAACCGATCAGCAACGAGAACAGAAGCGAGTAGAGCTTCCTCATCATCCCTCCTAGTCGTTATATCCATCAGTTTTGAGCCGAAACGCCGCCCCTTGCTCAACGGGTGGTGTGCCGCTCCATTTTCAGCGCCCTCAAGCCCCGGCGGAGCCGCCCTCTTCTGGATAGGCGGTTTGCGGGGTTTTAGACGTGCGCGATTTACCCGATTTGCGAATCGGATTAAATTTAAGCACTAGAGGAGGATGCATTCCACCTCGCGATGACGAAAGTCACGCGATAAATGAAAAAGCTCCGGTTGGCGGGCAGGATGGTGATCAAGAACACAGCAGAGAATGGTTCGAGAGGCAGCGCACAACAGAGGGGCGTTATCACCTTCGGGGAAGGCTGATGGAAGAGCCGGTGGGTGAGAGACTGATGAGTGATCGGCTGTCCCGCTTGCGGGACTCGCGGGACGTGCGGGATTCGCGAGACCCACCGGTCCCTAATGCGCGGCAGGCGGAATCAGTCCCGCAATCGGGATCTGCAGTGGTTTATGGAGGGGCCGGAACGGGGGAGATTGCGCCGGATGAAGCCGGAAGGAATACTACGGTCGTAACGGAGGGGTGCGTGTCTTGATAAAGGCGAACTCTTCCTGAAAGGGCGCTGTCGCGTCCTCCTCCTCGCGGATATCCTCCAGGCTCACCTTGAATGTTCTGATGATAATTCCACGCCCCCGCGTCGCGTCGACCATCCGCTGTAAGATCTCGGGGTGCACGCTGTCGTCGGCGAGAATGATTTCATCGATGTTCATTTTCCGCAGCAGCCGCGGGAGTTTCCAGTGCCCTCCGAAGATCGGGTAGCCGTTGAGCCCCTTCCCCTCCAATTTCGGGTCCTCGTCTAGAAATCCCACCGGCTTCAGGTGGACGTGATCATCATTGAGGATGGTCTGGATGATGGCCAACCCCTTCGTATGGGCGCCGTAGATCAGGACGTGCCGCCCGCCGTTCTGCTTCTCGACGCGCGACAGATAATTCAGGATGTGAAAGGAGATCCGGGAGCCGAGAACGAGCGTGAGAAGGAGATAAAAATCGAGAATGATAACGTTCGTATTGTACGAATGCCAGGATTGCGGCGACAGGGCGACGCCTACCCAGGAAATGATCGCGGCGGCGGCGCATGTCTTGGCGACTTTCAAAAGATCGCCCATGGCAATCTGGCGGAATGTGACTCTGTGCAGTCCGCTGAGGCTTATGACGGCCATCTGGATCACGCTCACAAGCGCGAGCGTGCGTGCAAACGGCATGTCGACGCGAAAGAACATCTCGGTCTCGCCTGCCAGCATGAAGGCAATGCAGAACGAGCAGACGATGAACGCCAGATCCAGGATGCCCTGGAACGAGGTGCTGTACATTAAAGGCCGCTCGTAGAGAGGGAGGAGCGAGCCGTTTCTGAGGACCGCCATCTCCCGGTATTGCAATTGTCTCACGCCGATGAAGGTGGCGATGCCGATTGCGATCATGATGGACGAAGCCGTGAAATCGTTGCTCATGCTGATCGCGAGGGCGCAGAGTCCGAACGTGCATGACACCAGATAGAGCAGCAAAACCACGGTTCGATGAGACATGCCGCGGGCAACGAGCTGATGATGGATATGCCCCCGGTCGGGCAGAAACATCGACAACATCTTTTTCATCGCCGTTTCGGATTTTCCTTCGCCGGAGAAAATCGACCGCAGGAACCGGCGCGTCATCGAAAGGAGGGTGTCCATGACTGGCAGTCCGAGGGCCAGCAGTGGCACGATGAGGGAGAAAGCCGCCGATCCCTTGGTTGAACTCTGGATCGACAAAATCGCGAGCGTAAATCCGAGGAACAGGCTGCCGGAATCTCCGAGGAAGATCCGGGCTTTGTTAAAATTATACCGCAGAAATCCGAGCACCGAACCGCTCAGAACCAATGCCATCGTGGCTGTCGCGAGATCCCCCTTCAGGAACGAAATCGTGAAGATCGTAAGCGAAACGATGCAGGCGACCCCCGATGCCAGGCCGTCGAGTCCGTCGATCAGATTAAACGCGTTTGTCACTCCGACGATCCAGAGCAACGTGACCGGAAAATCGAGAATGCCCAGGTTGAACAGATCGGAGCTCAACGGCTGGGTGACGACGGAGATCCGAAATCCCGCCAGATAAACGATCGTTGCCGCAAGACATTGCCCTATCAGTTTTCGGCCCGGCGAGAGCGGGCGAAGATCGTCCCAAATGCCGAGCGCCAGAACGAGCGTCACCGAGATCAAGAGCATCACGACGCCGTGCGGGTCCATCTGCCGGAAGGCGTGCAGGGTCGGATGGAGATTCAGCGAAACGATCAGCGACAGGCAGAAACTGATATAGATCGCGATCCCGCCGAGTCGTGGTATGGGGTATCGATGAACCTTTCTCTCGTTCGGCTGATCGAGCGCCCCAACCCGCCTGGCAAATTTAATTACCAGCGGAGTGATCAGCAGGGAAATCAGAACGGGAATGAAAAAGATGTCGTAATGGGGGAATCTCATTGTGGTCCCCTCATGTTCCCGAGCAGTGGGTTTCCCGGATCCGGACTCAATTCGTACTCCAGCAGTTTGCTGGAGAGGGTCTCAAGGCTCATCCCGAGGAGGGATGCCACCTCGCTCGTGGTGGTCGAGGTTTTCAGCGCATGCTCGATCATCAGTTTTTCCAATCGCTCGCCGTGCAGCACCCCGCGGGTATTCAATGCTTCGCCACGCTTGCGGTCCCGCCGGAGCAGGTATGCAGGCAGGTGGCCGGGCTGGATGTACCGTTCGGCGCACATGATCGTGGCATATCGTATCGCATCCTTTAGTTCTCTTATATTTCCCGGCCAGTCGTACGCCAGGCACGTATATAACGCCGCCGATGTGATGGCTTTGACCCACTGCTGACTGCTTCCGGGGAATTCCAGGATGAACTTCTCTATGAAAAACGGTATGTCCCCGGGCCGCTCGCGCAGGGGAGGAAGATTCAGCAGCACCGGAGTGATCCGGTAGTACAGGTCTGTTCTGAAGTTCCGTGCATTCGACGACTCTCCGTAGTTCTTGTGCAAGGATGCGATGACTCTCACATTCGGCGTGTTTTCGTCATACCCCCCCACCCTTCGAAAGTCCTGATATTCCAGCATGCGGGCTATCTTCGCAACTGTTCCGGCCGGGAGTTTCGCGATCTGATCGAAGAAGATGGTACCGCCTTTCGCCTCTTCAAGGGCGCCGGTGCGGACCTTGATCCCGGAAAGCGTGAGAACCTCGCTCCCGAAGATCTTCGTCTCAAGATCGCGCCGGGGGAGAGAGGCGCAGTCCACCCGAACGAACGGGCCCGCGCTCCTGCCGCTGCACCGGTGAATCATCCGGGCAAGCCATTCCTTGCCGGTGCTGGGTTCACCGGAGATGAGCACGCCAAGGTCGCTCACGGCGATTCGCTCGACGGTTTGCAGGATATGCTGCATCATGACACTCCGCGGAGTGCCCGGCAGGATTTTTTGGGAAGCGCTCTGTTCGTAACGCGGCATCATGAACTCTGTGTGCGGGAAGTTGGCCTCTTACCAGAAACCGATTGCCAGGGAGACATCGTACGTGCGATCTGTAAGGTGGCTGGGGGCGGTTGCGTAATCCAACCGGAACCGTCCGAGGACGATTCCCAGGCCATATCTCGTGGATCCGAGCGCCGGGTCCGTCCGGTAGATATACCCCACACGCAGGGCCAGAGACGGGGTCGGAAGCCACTCCACACCCCCTTTATAAATGAGGCCGGTTTCCGTGAATACCTTCTCGTTTGCGATCGCAAGTGTCAATATGGGTTTCTTGAATTCGAAAGGATATCTCATCGTCGCGCCGACCTCAAGGCTCCGGTGGAGATTCATGGTCTGCAGCAGGGTCATCGCTCCGTCGGAGCTGTATTGAATGCA
>VBOC01000238.1:6273-7211 GCA_005877655.1 Ignavibacteria bacterium | reverse complement strand
CAGAGACCTGCATAACGTCCTTCTCATCCACAAACGACATTTCCACGTCAATTTGCGTGAATTCCGGTTGACGATCCGCCCGGAGGTCCTCGTCGCGGAAACACTTCACGATTTGAAAATATCGATCCATGCCTGCCACCATGAGAATCTGTTTGTAGGTCTGCGGAGATTGCGGCAGTGCATAGAATTTCCCCGGATGGACCCGGCTCGGAACAAGATAGTCGCGGGCGCCCTCGGGGGTGCTTTTCATGAGCACCGGGGTTTCAACTTCCACGAATCCGTGGCGGTCGAAATATTTCCTCGTCAGGAGATACATGGAATGGCGGGTCAACAGATTTCGCTGCATCGGACCGCGGCGCAGGTCGAGATAGCGGTATTGGAGCCGTGCCTCTTCGTGAACGTCGAGTTCATCCTCGATGGGGAATGGAGGCGTGTCCGACGGGTTGAGAATCGTCAATTCGTGAGCCATAACATCGATCTCGCCCGTTGGAAGGTTTGGATTGCGTGTGCCCTCGGGGCGGGCTTCAACAGTTCCGCTGACTGAAATCACATACTCACTTCGCAGCTCGCCGGCCGTAGTGTGAGTTTCCTTGTTCGTTTGGGGATTGAAAACAACTTGTGTCCTCCCGTAGCGGTCGCGCAGATCGATGAAGACCACTCCTCCCAGATCCCGCCGGGTGTCGACCCATCCGGTCAATGTGACCCGCTTTCCGATATCTGTCGCGCGCAGCTCGCCGCATGTGGAAGTTCGTTTTCTGTAATCCATCCCGGATCGGATTGTTCGAAAATGTGTGAAAGAAGTCACCGAAAGCGATTGGAATATAGGGAAAAAAAGGGGGAGTCACAAGGAATGAAGGCGGAAGGAAAGCTACGGTAAGAGCCCTCCGGAACAAAATCCGGACAGCGGGGTTGCTACTTCAGTATCCCTTTGAGGACAG
>VBOC01000238.1:0-6193 GCA_005877655.1 Ignavibacteria bacterium | reverse complement strand
TTCTTTGCTCGTCTTCCCGGCGGCGACCAACTGGAGAACTTCTCGTTCGCGCACGGTCAAACCGACGGGCTTTCTTGCGGGCGCATACTGGTGCGTCTCCAGCAATACTCGGGATACGGCAGGACTGAAGAACGCATTCCCCCGGTGAACCTCCCGGATTGCCGACAGGAGCTCGTTCGCGGCAGTCTGCTTGACCAGGTATCCGCGAACGCCCGCTGCAATCGCCTGAGCGACAAACTCCTCGTCACTGGACATCGAGAGCACGATAACCTTGACGGATGGAGCTCGCCGCAGAATGTGGATCGTGGCCTGGAGACCGTTAAAATCAGGCATCATAATGTCCATGACGACGATCTCGGGCTTTAGTGTCGTGGCCAGTTCTATCGCATCCGTGCTGTTTGCGGCCTCACCGACGATGCGAATTCCCTCATCAGCCCCCAGGAGGGCGCGGAGACCCTCCCGGAAGATTGTGTGATCGTCAGCCAACAGAACCGAAATTGTTTCCATCTTACGCTATCATCCCGATGCTAATTTTCCAGGTGCTGTGTGCTTAACTCCTCTTGCAGTGGAAGACTCACGCGGATTAACGTACCCTCAAGTTTCCTCGACTGCACAGAAAACTCGCCGCCGACCAGGCTCGCGCGCTCTCGCATGCCGAGGAGGCCGAGGTGTGTCTTTGTCGAAATCTCGGTGCGTCGATTCCCGGTCTGGTCAAAACCCTCGCCATCGTCGCGGATCTCGACAACGACACTATGGTTCTCCTTCGATATCGCGATCGTGACGCACTGTGCATGGGCGTGCTTGGCGGTGTTGGTGAGGCTCTCCTGGGCGATTCGATAAAGTGCGAGTTTCTGTTCGCTGCCGAGTTTCTCCACAACTTGATGTTCCTTGAGGACCACTTCAATCCCCGTACGATCCGTGAATTCATGCGCATACTGCCGAATCGCGGGGAGCAGCCCGAGTTGATCGATGGTTTCGGGTCTCAACTCCCTCAGGAACCGCCGAACGCACTCGAAAACCTGGTCAATGAGCACTCGCGTGTCTGCGATGCGTTTCTTGATTACAGCCTGATCACTCAACAGTTCTCTGCTGACAATCTCCAGATTCATGGTGATCGCGGCGAGAATCTGACCCATGTCGTCGTGGAGCTCGCGGCTGACTCTGAGGCGTTCCTCCTCTTGTACTTTCAGAATCTCCCGTGAAAGCAGGGCGAGGTTATCCTGCATCCTCCTCGATTCAACCAGCAACGCGCTTGTCCGGCGTTCGCTCCGCCTGAGTTCGCGCTCGCGGGCCATACGGTCGGTCACGTCCCGCGCAATTCCTCGGACAGCGATGGTGCGGGAGTCTTCCTGAATGAGCGAGCTTCTGAATTCGAAGAGATATAATGCCCCGTCCCTTCGGGACGCGAGTGGGATAATCCCCACTAGTTCCTCTCTGCTATTCCAGGTCGAAATTCGGCGCAAGTACGAATCGAACGCCTCGCGATATCTTGGCCGGACGAACTCCCTCACCGATCTTCCAACCAGCTCTTCGCTGCCGTAGCCGAGAAGGCGTGTCACCGCGCGGCTCACCTGGAGAATGCCGCCGTCGAGAGAATGAACGTAGACGATGTCGGAGACGTTGTGGAATAGATCGCTGTACTTTTTCTCACTCGCGCGTGCGAGAGCGAGTTTTTCGCGCTCCAATTTGAGCTTCGTGCGCTGGGAGATGAGAACCGAAACGATGAGGCCGAGCGCGAGGGTCAGCCCGACCGTCGTTCCCACCATCAGCATCCACCAAAAATCTAAGCTACCTGTCGATCCATGCATAAGAAGGCCCCCGCATAAAGAACATTTGCCACCGAATCGATGATCCAGTGGATGGAATATACAGTCATCGCGTCACCGATGCCCAGGATTGCGATCCGTCCGCTCAGGAGAAAGAGCATGATATTTCCCGCAAAGTACAATAGCACCCCGGAAGCGACCCAGAACCGCATATCCCTGAAAATTTCGATCTCCTTTTCACTGCGGATGAGATCAAGAAGCGTCAGCGTCGCAACCACAACCAGAATCGTACTTGAAACTGTATGTGTGTAGAGGGCGGGTTGGCCGAATGTCTCCACGCCCGTCCACTTTGCCGCGACCCAAAAAAAGGCGAATAGTGAACCGCCAATCCAGTAGGCCGATCTCACAGCCTTTCTTTTCTGCCAGGCGGCGAAGACCCCCAGCATGAGGCCCAGTTCCAGGAGGTTGTATAGCTGAAGCAGCCAAAGGTTCTGTATCCCCCGAAGCGCCATCCACAGAGTGACCAACTCTGTAATCAAGGCGATTGTAACAAAAGAGAAGAATACAAGCCTCTCTGCCACGAGCCGCCGCCACCAATATACCCCGGCAGCCGTGGGCAGGAAGCTTGATGCGATGTCGACGTACGCAATGGGCGGAAATTTCACATGCAGAGCGCCGGATGTTAATGGTTTAGTGGACTCGACGAAGGGCAAAACGGAGGACAGGGGAAACCCGTCTCATCGAGCGGGCCGGCTGTAAGATCGCTGCTTGTGGCATCCACTCCCACGAGGACTAAAACCGGAGTGCTGTCGCTCTTTCTGCCGTAGTAAATTCGTACTCCAACGCAGTTTGGCTGATTCAGGATGCTTTGAATCGCATCACGCCCGAAGGTCTCGCCGAGAACACTGCCCGGGGAAGCAGATGCTCGGAAATTTGCTGTGAGTTTCGCCGCTTCAGTGAGTGGGATTGCATGATTTTCATGACCGGTAATCTGCAGACTCGTCTGGGCAGTTATCCTCCAGTCGGAACGAATACAAAGTAACAGAAATGCGACGACAAAAACAACCATCGCGGTTGCAATGAACGGAGCGCGGGCGGGCTTCTTCATACATCCTCCTTCAGAAAAGGTGTTGTTGAGAGATTAGATACAACCCAGGCACGTCGATCAACATCGGGGACAGTGGTGAACGGCGATCGAGCGACTCTTCTGTGGTGCCACGGGCCGCCAATGGTTCCGGAGTGCTGAGGAGATCGTGTGAACTTGGTGTCAGGTCCGAGATGGCAGTGTCCGATGCCGCCTAACAACCCTCACTTCCCCGCGCCCTCCTCCCCAGGGCGCGTGAAAGTATTCAGCTAGAGAGAGATCCGACCTTATCGGGTTCTCGAAGACCTGTTGCCACCCAATGTACACTCGCGGAATCGGTTACACAATGGGGTATAGTACTAAAAATGAGGTAGGTCAATACCTACCCTAAAGGTAGGTATTCAGGGGGGTATATTTGAGGGCTGGGCCTCTAATATGGCGATTCTCGCCGGTCTCAGGGGTATTCGTCGGGGAACTCCCTACTTTATCAACATCATTTTCTTCACGCTCGTCAAATAATTCACCTGGATCTCTTCGTCATCGTTCGCAGGCTGGTTGGCGGTTATTCTGTAAAAATAGACACCAGAGGCTAAATTCGATCCGTCGAACTGCGCTGCCTGCTCGCCGTCCTGCATGAGCTGATTGTCAATCAAAGTTGCAATCTCCTGACCCACGATGTTGTACACTTTCAGAGTTACGACTGCAGGATTCGTAAGCATGAACTCGATCGTGGTCGTCGGATTGAACGGGTTCGGATAATTCTGGCGCAACTCAAACTCAACCGGAGCATCAAGATTCAGGACCTGGACGGGGTGGAGTCTCTCGGGTTGGATGGATGAATTAGACCGCAGGAACGGGACATCCGCCAACGGTCGAACCCCCGTAAATCGCAGCGAGTCTGAAAACTTGACTGTGTCGAGAGGACCCTCGAATGCGCTGTTGATCTTCTGGATCGTCGTATCGAGATTCAGATAGCTCGGCTCGCTGGCGAACATGTGGATGCCTCCACTGTAGTTGCCCATCATGAGCGAGTCGGCGACATGAGCGATTTCTTTGATCATCAACCCGTTCAACGGGTTTGAGCTCCCATCATTGTAAATAAGCTCTCCAAAACCTAGGGGTGTCTTCTGGAGCGCACTCGCCACAATACTTACTTTGAGGGCGATGATATCTGCGAGCAACACATCTCCGAACTTGGCCGGTGATATCCGTGTTTGCCGCCGCACAATCGGCCTTCCGGTCACAAAGACCCCAAACCCTCTGGGGGTGCCAATTTGAAATCCGGTTCTGTCGCTGAGCGTTTTCAACACATCTGACCACCTGCCCGACAACAGCCAGCCGTACGAACTCGCACTATCCTGACTCCGGTCTTTCCCGACCAGTAATCCCTGGGTCGAGCCGAATCCATAAAATGCGAAGTCTTCAGCGAGGGCGTTGACCCTATTGGGCATCGGAACCTTGAGCTGGTTTCGTGTGAAGAAACCACCCCTGTGGAACGGACCGATTTGCACGCCATTCCTTGTCCAGAAGTATCTGGTGACCCTTTGAATCCTGCCGTTCGTGCCGAATCCCGATATGCGTACCGTATCTCCGATAGCAAGCGCAGAGGAGAACGTGAAGTCCCATCTCCCCAGATGTTGGTCCCTAGTCGAGCGTGACGAAGGCGGCATTGTGAAGAACGGTCGCGTTGTATCAATAGAGCTCGAAAAGTCGGCGTGGAAATCAGTCACGCCTGACGACGTGTTAACAACAAAGAGACTGAAATCAACCTTGTCGGGCCGGCGCCGGACGTACATGCCGAGCTTACCCTTGTTGTCCCTCGCGAGCGCAATGCTGTCTGCCCTGAATGAGCGATAGCTGACCGAGTAGGCCCCGCTGACCTCCAATGATGCCGATATCGTATGATTGGCGAGAACATTGCTGAATGTGTAAATGGTGACCCTTCCAACGGAAACACCATCGACCAGCACGTCAGCGACGCGGAACCCGGAATTCCCGGTGATTGAAAATGACGGGCTTTGGCCGGCATTCACCTGGACGGCGCCCAATGGAGTGATTGTCCCGTTTGGTCCGGCACTGGCTGTGATCGTGTATGTGTCGATTGCGAACGTAGCATGGATTGTGTGATTCAAGCTCACATTCTGAAACGTATAGCTGGTCATTGAATCAACTCGAGATCCGTCGACGAAAACCGTATCGATATGATATCCACCGCTGGGGTTCACGGCGAAGACCTGATTGGACCCGCGAGCCACTTTGACCGCTCCGGTTGGGGCGATCGAGCCACCCGGGCCGGCAGAAGCCGCGATCGTAAACGTGTCGGGTTTAACAATCTGAGAGACTGTATTCGATCGGCTTGTGTCGAAATTACCTGTACCCCCATAGAAGGCCTGAACCTGATGAGTGCCGATAGTCAAAGTCGACAATGTCACCGTCGCAACCCCACTTCCGTTCAAGGCGACAGAGTCTCCCGGGTCGGCCCCGTCGAACTTGAACACTACGATACCCCCGTCGGGTACTGAGCCGTGCACGCTGTCCTTAAATGTCACGCTCTGACCGAACGTAGACGGATTCAGCGAGGAAGTTAACAAGCTTGACGTGGGATCCTTATTCACCGTCTGCGTGATCGATGTACTGTCGGATCTGAAATTTGCGTTGCCGCCGTATACTGCTTTAATCGCGTGGCTTCCACCCGTGAGTGCAATAGTAGACAGCTGTGCGCTGTCACCTGCGAGAGAAACGTTTCCGAGTGAAGTCGCACCGTCGTAGAACGTAACATTACCAGTTGGCGTCCCACTCGCATTATCAACCTTTGCCTTGAACGTCACATTCTGCCCGAATGTCGACGGGTTCACGCTGGAGCTGCTTGATTCACCACCTGGGTAACAGTCGCACTGTCACTCTTGAAGTTGCTGTCGCCGCTATACACTGCCTTGATCGTGTGGCTGGCCGAACTGAGCGAAGCCGAACTCACCTGGGCACTGTCGCCCACCAATGACACGTTTCCGAGTGAAGTCGCACCGTCGTAGAACGTGACACTTCCAGTCGGTGTACCACTCGCATTATCAACCTTTGCCTTGAACGTTACATTCTGCCCGAATGTCGACGGGTTCACACTCGAGGCTAGAGTTACTGTCGGAGAAGTCTGGCCGACTACCTGGGTGATAGTGGTACTGTCACTCTTGAAGTTGCTGTCGCCGCTATACACTGCCTTGATCGTGTGGCTGGCCGAACTGAGCGAAGCCGAACTCACCTGGGCACTATCGCCTGTGAGCGAGACATTGCCTAAGGGGGTCACACCATCGAAGAACGTAACGCTTCCAGTCGGTGTCCCACCTGCATT
>VBOC01000049.1 GCA_005877655.1 Ignavibacteria bacterium | reverse complement strand
TTCAGGAAATCAATGGCGTGCTCGATAGGCGAGCCTGCGCCGATCACGGGGAAGGGAGCTTTCATGAACTTGCTCACCTGGGCGTCGAGGCGCGAATTATCCTCGAGCACCGAGGACATCAGATCGTTATCGATGATCGTCCCTACGGGCTTCCCCTTGTCGATGACGGGCAGTTGCGAGACGTCATGTTCCTTAAAAAGGTCGAGCGCGCGGCGGACCGTCGTGCTCGGGTCGATTGCGATGAGCTGCTGAACGTTCCTGGCTTTGCTCTGCAGGACATAGCGAACAGTAATGCGGTCGGGAATCAGGAACCCGTTCTCGCGCATCCAATCATCATTGTAGATCTTGCTGAGGTACCGCTCGCCGGTATCGGGGAGGAGGATCACCATGACGTCCTCGTCCTTCATCCGGTCGGCATATTTGAGCGCCCCGGCCATGGCGGTTCCCCCGGAGCCCCCCACGAAGATTCCCTCCTCGCGGGTCAGCCTTCGGGCCATCAGAAACGACTCCTTATCGGTCGCCTCGACCATGTCGTCGATGACCTCGAAATTGAGCGTTCCGGGGAGCCAGTCCTGTCCGATCCCCTCGACTTTGTATGTCTTCAGGACGGGTGAGAACTTTTTCGTGTAGAAATACTCGCGGAGGACCGATCCCTTGGGATCGATCCCGACGACTTTCACGTTGGGATTTTTCTCTTTGAGATACTTTCCGGCCCCGGAAATTGTCCCGCCCATCCCTACGCCGCAGACGAAGTAGTCGATCTGACCCGCGGTCTGTTCCCACAATTCGGGTCCGGTCGTTTTATAGTGCGCTTCGGGATTCTTCGGATTGAAGTACTGGTTGGCGAGAATGGAGTTGGGGGTTTCCCGGACCACCCGCTTCGCCACTTCGGTGTAGCTTTCGGGAGAGTCGTGGGGTACGGCGGTGGGCGTTACGATCACCTCGGCGCCGAATGCGCGGAGCAGCCGGATCTTCTCGATGCTCATCTTGTCCGGCATCGTAAAAACACACTTGTAGCCCTTGATCGCGGCAACGATGGCGAGCCCCATGCCGGTATTTCCGGACGTCGCTTCGACAATCGTGCCGCCGGGCCGCAGACGGCCTTCACGCTCGGCTTCTTCTATAATCTCCAGTCCGATTCTATCTTTCACCGAGCCGCCCGGGTTAAACGTTTCGACCTTGGCAAAGTAGGTCCCCTTAAACCCCCTCGTCACTTTCTGAAGGCGCACGAGGGGCGTATCGCCCAGCGTCCCGAGTATGTTTTCGCAATACTTTATCTTCTTAAGATCGACTAGCATCGCCTATCCTTCTAATTGTACCGATGCATGGTCACGACCGCAATCTCCCCGGAGGTATGACCGCCCTTTTCCGGCGATTGATAAGGCTCGCGGCAAATCCCGCCCCGAAACCGTTATCGATGTTTACGACGGTCACACCGCTGGCGCAGGAATTCAGCATTGCCAGAAGCGCGGTGATTCCTTCAAAACTCGCTCCGTATCCCACGGACGTCGGGACGGCGATGACCGGCACATCCACCAATCCACCTACGACGCTCGGCAGCGCGCCTTCCATGCCCGCAGCCACGATGATCACCTCGGCCCTCACGAGTCGTTCGCTCTGGGAGAGCAGCCGGTGAATCCCCGCCACGCCCACGTCGTACAGCGTTTCGACGGGATTTCCGAGCATCCGCGCGGTGATGACCGCCTCTTCCGCCACCGGGATATCCCCTGTGCCCGCGGTGACGACAAGGATGGGGCCCCGGCCGGATTCGGGACGCTTCGGCTCGTTCGCCGTGATCGCGCGAGCGACCGGATGGAAGTGCGCCCTCCTGACCTTCCGTTTCACCGTCTTGAACTGTTCCTCTGTTGCCCTTGTCGCAAGGAGCGGCTGCCCCCGCGATGCAAGACGATCCGCGATTTCAGCTACCTGTTGGGGGGACTTTCCCTGGCACAGGATCACCTCGGGAAACCCCTGCCGGAGCTGGCGATGATGGTCGACGGTGGCGAATCCGAGAGACTCCGGGCGCAACGTGGTGAGTTGTTCGATGATCTGTTGCTCGCTGAGGCCGCCGCGTCTGTATCGTTGAAGGAGATCTCTCAGTTGTTCCTTTGTCATGAGCAGGTGGAAGGAGAAAAAAGCGCGATCATCGCGCCTTAGGAATCTTCGTCGCGGTGAGAATATAACCGTTTTGAGAGGGAGATGCAAGAATATCGCGGGGGAAGGGAGGGGTTCATCGCGGCGATCAGGTCAAAAAAAAGCCTGATCCCACTTGAGCAGGACCAGGCTCCCACCGATCCACAAAGTAAGCTGTCAGGAGGTAACAACTTACTGTCCCCATGATAACAAAATCGCTCCTCGCCCAATGTGCGCCGTGTCAAATCGTGTGCGGTGAATCATGCGGACGGCACCGGCGCTCGGGCACTCTCGCCCGGCGGGGGTGCAAAGGGGAGGATGCATCAAAGCGCTTTGTATTTCCTTCCATTTTTTCGTATTTTTTGACATTGTACAGGCCAGGAACTCCCTGAACACCCGAGTTGATCAATTATATTCTCAGTCTCCTCTTGGGCTACTCGATCGGTTCTCTTCCGACCGCCTACCTCCTGGTAAAGTGGAAGTCCCGCGTTGACATCCGCGAGTTCGGGAGCGGGAATGTCGGCGCGTTGAATGCTTTCGAGGTCTCAAGTTCGAAGCTCCTCGGCCTGGGCGTGATGCTGATCGATTTGATAAAAGGGAGCGCGGCGGTATGGCTCAGTTCGCGTCTCATCGGGCAAGACGTTTGGACCATGGGGACCGCAGGCTTCGGCACGATTCTGGGGCATAATTATTCCGTTTGGCTGGGATTCAAAGGCGGGAGAGGGTTGGCGACGGCTGCCGGGGTGATGCTCGTGCTCTCCTGGATCTGCCTGGCGATCTGGTGCACAATCTGGCTCGTGATCTATCTGTACGTGAGAAACGTCCACGCCTCGAATATTTCCGCCTCGATTCTGAGCCCGGCCGCGGCATGGCTCACCCCGTTGAGTCTTCAGTCCGCGCCGGCGGGATCCGGCAACACGTTTGCGGCCGCCGTGGTCGTGCTTTCTGCTTTATGTGTGATGATTCTCCAGCGACATCTTCAGTACTTGCCGGAATTGCGAAGTTTCATTCACAAGCCAAAACGATCGGAATGACAAAAAAACCGGGCGTCGGGGAAATTCAGGTTATCGCGCGCCAGATCAGGCGCGATATCATCAAGATGCTCATGATCTCAAAATCGGGACACTCCGGCGGACCCTTGGGCCTTGCCGACATTTTCGCTTCGTTATATTTCGACGTTCTTAGTATAGATCCGCAGAACCCTCGATGGGAAGGGCGCGATTACTTTTTTCTCTCCGCGGGCCACCTGTGCCCCGTGTGGTATGCGACGCTCGCGCGCCGGGGCTTCATCCCGATCGCCGAGCTCACGACATTGAGGAAGATCAACGGACGGCTGCAGGGCCATCCCGCGCCTCCCTGGACTCACGGAGTACCGGGTGCGGAGATCGCGTCGGGGGCGCTGGGCCAGGGCCTTTCGATTGCGGTCGGCTGCGCCCTCGGTTTACGACTCGACAAAAAACCGAACCGCGTCTACGTGCTCCACGGCGACGGGGAGCTGGACGAAGGACAAATTTGGGAGGCGATTATGACCGCCGGTCATCACAAGGTCGATAAGCTGATCGCAATCGTGGATCGCAACCAGTGTCAGATCGACAATCGAACCGAGAACGTCATGGAGCTGGAGCCGCTCGTCGATAAGTGGAAGTCGTTCAACTGGCATGTGCTGGAATGCGACGGGAACGATGTCGCAGAGTTCATGCAGACCGTCCGGCAGGCGCAGGAGCTGAAGGGGAAGCCCTCGGTCATCATCGCGCACACCCTGATGGGGAAGGGCGTATCCTTCATGGAGGACGATTACCGGTGGCACGGTGTCCCTCCGAACGAGGAACAGGGCAAACAGGCGCTGGCCGAACTTGGGCCGACGCCATACGGCGACTTTGTGGAGTTCGATTGGGAACGCCAGCCGGTCGAGATCGGCGTCAAATAGTTCGCCGGCAGCGGCCTCGCTCGCTAAGAATCCTCGAAAGGTGAAAATTCGATGCTCAAATATCAATCACGCGAACTGAAGGCGACCCGCCTCGGGTTTGGCGAGACGCTGGTCGAGCTCGGACACGAGAACCCGGATGTGGTCGTGCTGGGCGGCGACGTAACGGGATCGGTGAAGACCGATCTTTTTATGAAGGCGTTTCCCGACCGCTTCCTGAGCGTCGGCGTCGCGGAACAGGATATGATGGGGACGGCGGCGGGGCTTGCCGTTGCCGGAAAGATTCCGTTCGCCTCGACCTACGGGGAATTCGCCGTGGGCCGGCCCTTCGACCAGATCCGCCAGTCGATTGCGTACAGCCGGCTTCCGGTCAAGATCTGCGCCTCGCACTGCGGCATCACAGTCGGGCCGGACGGTGCGACGCACCAATCACTCGAAGATATCGGCCTCATGCGCCTCCTGCCGCACATGACCGTTGCCACCCCGTGCGATTATCTCGAAACGAAGAAACTGGTCAGGGCGTCGATCGGGTGGAAACATCCAATTTATATCCGGTTCTTCCGGGACAACACGCCAGTCTTCACGGGCGAGTCGACGAGGTTGGAGATCGGGAAGGCGGACACTTTAATAGAGGGCACCGACCTCACGATCATCGCCTGCGGCCTCCAGGTCTGGGAGGCGATCCTGGCTGAAGAGGTGCTCGCATCCGAGGGAATCAGCGTCCGTCTGATCAACATGCACACCATCAAGCCGCTTGACAACAACATTGTCCTGAAAGCGGCCAGCGAGACCGGGGCGATCGTCACCGCCGAAGACCATCAGATGCAGGGCGGGCTCGGCGGCGCCGTCGCGGAACTCCTCGCACAGAATATCCCCACTCCGCAGGAATTCGTCGCCGTCCGCGACACGTTCGGAGAGTCGGGAAAGGGAGATGAATTGATGAGAAAATACGGAATTGCAAAAGATGACATCGTCAAGGCAGCCCGGCGCGTCCTCGCGCGTAAAAAATAACCGGTGACGAAGGAAGGAGCCCAGCATGCGGAAGTACATGTTCCTGTTGCTTGCAGCGGTGCCGCTTTTTGTGGGCTTCTGGGCAGGGTACAAATTCGCGGATCGCCGTAAGCCGGCGGCGTCGAACGGAGGCGAGTCATCCGCCCTCATGGAGCCGGCCGTCTACCAGTCCGCTCTGCGCGACAGCGCCGGCGATGTCATTTCGAACCAGCGGAATAACGCGATCACGCGTGCTGTCGCCGCGGCAAGCCCCACGGTGGTCGGCATCAATGTGACGGAGATCCGCGAGGTCACCTACCGTGATCCGCTTTTCGGTATCGATCCATTCTGGGGCCAATTTTTCGGCAACAGGGTTATGAAGCAGGAAGTGAAGGGGCTGGGCTCGGGATTTCTCATCTCGCCGGACGGCTATATTCTCACGAACGATCACGTCGCGGGCAATGCCAAGGAAATCACCGTGACGCTCACGAACCGCGAGCATTACAAGGCGAAACTGATCGGAACCGACCTTGTCTCGGATATCTCGCTCCTGAAAATCGATGGAAAGGATTTTCCGTTCGTGAAACTCGGGAATTCCGAGGACGTCATCATCGGCGAATGGGTGATTGCCATGGGGAATCCGTTCGGCCTCTTCGAAATCAACGATAAGCCGACCGTCACCGTGGGGGTCGTGAGCGCGACGGGCGTAAACCTGAACGCCGAGGGCGGACGGTATTACCGCGGAATGATCCAGACGGATGCGGCGATCAATCAGGGGAACAGCGGCGGGCCCTTGCTGAATTCTCTCGGAGAAGTCATCGGAGTGAACGCCGTCATCTTCACGCCTAACCAGGGGAATATCGGATTGGGATTCGCGATCCCGATCAACCGCGTAAAAGGCATCCTCGCAGAGCTTCGAAAAAACGGAAAGATCGAGCGCAACTTCTGGACGGGGCTTGAGATCAGTTCCGTGGATGCCCGGGTTGCCCGTTACTTCGGACTCGACCGGCCCCAGGGCGTGATCATTACCGATGTGAAGAAGAACAGCCCCGCGGACCGCAGCGGGTTCAAGGTGGGCGATATCATCGTCGAGGTCGGGAGCGAGCGCATTGAAAACGAGGAAACCATACTCGCAATTGTGAACGACGCGAAGGCGGGCGATGTGCTGCGGCTTAAGGTGATCAGGGAGAAGCGCCAGCTCACGCTGGAACTGAGGCTGGAGAGGCGGTCGTTATGATCTCCCGCTACACGCGCCCGCGGATGGGGGAAATCTGGACGGATGAGAACAAGTTCCGGATCTGGCTGGAGATAGAAATTCTCGCCTGTGAGGCGCATGCGAAGCTCGGCGTCATCCCCAAAGAAGCGGTGAAGCGAATCCGGAAGAATGCCCGGTTTGACGCGAAAAAAATCGAGGCGATCGAGCGGGAGGTCAAACACGACGTGATCGCATTCCTGACCGACGTCTCGTCGCATGTCGGGCAGGATTCCCGCTACATTCACCTCGGCATGACCTCATCGGACGTGCTCGACACCGCGCTCGCCGTCCAGATGAAACAATCGGCAGAATTGCTGCTGAAAGACCTCGAGCGTCTCCGCACAGTTCTCGCCCGCCGGGCGCGGGAGTTCAAACATACCGTGATTGTGGGGCGTACGCACGGGGTCCACGCCGAGCCTACGACGTTCGGGCTGAAACTGGCATTATGGTACGATGAAACGGGACGCAACGTGCGCCGGATGCAGCACGCGCTCGAGACAATCTCCGTGGGCCAGATCTCGGGCGCCGTCGGCACCTACGAGCATCTTGATCCATCCGTCGAGCGCTATGTGTGCGAAAAGCTGGGCCTAAAGACCGCGCCGATCTCGACCCAGATTCTTCAGCGCGATCTTCACGCGGAATTTCTTACCACGATCGCCATCATCGGAGGATCGGTCGAAAAGTTTGCCACCGAGATCCGCCACCTGCAGAAAACCGAGGTCCTCGAGGTCGAAGAACACTTTTCGAAAGGGCAGAAGGGCTCGTCTGCGATGCCGCACAAGAGGAACCCGATCACCTGCGAGCGCCTCACGGGGCTCTCCCGCGTGCTGCGCGGCAACGCCCTCGCCGGCCTGGAAAATATTGCGCTCTGGCATGAGCGGGACATCAGCCATTCCTCGGCGGAGCGCATGATCATTCCGGACAGCTGCATCCTTCTGGATTATATGACCGCCACGATCGCGGAGGTGATCGACACGCTCAACGTGTACCCTGAGAACATGAAGAAGAACCTGGAGCTGACCGGAGGCCTGATTTTCTCGCAGTCGGTGCTTCTCGCGCTGACGAAAAAGGGGATGAGCCGCGAGACCGCCTACGCCGCGGTACAGCGCGGCGCCATGGAGGTCTGGAACTCCCAAAAAAGTTTCAAGGATGTTTTGAAGGCGGATCGGGCGATCTCTTCGGTTCTTAAAGACGGAGAGCTCGAGGCACTGTTCGATCTCAAGAAAAGCCTCCGGCAGGTCGACCATATCTTCAAACAGGTAGGATTGTCAGACCATAAAATGAAAAAGGCATGAAGAATTATCAGAATTACGTTCGAGGGAAATGGGTCGCCTCATCGTCGGGTAAGGCGTTCGAGGACAGAAACCCCGCGCGGTGGGAGGAGATAATCGGGACGTTTCCCCGCTCGACGGCGCAAGATCTCGATCGGGCGGTGTCGGCGGCGAAGGATGCTTTTGAATCATGGCGCCTGGTGCCGGCTCCGCGGCGTGGGGACATAGTTCGCAAGGCCGGGGATATCATGTCCGCGCGGAAGGAGGATATAGCGCGCGAAATGACGCGCGAGATGGGAAAAGTTGTCGAGGAGGCGCGCGGCGATGTTCAGGAAGGGATCGACACGGCTTACTACGCAGCCAGCGAAGGGCGCAGGCTCTTCGGGGTGATCGCGCCGTCGGAGCTCTCGAACAAGTTCAACATGGCTGTGCGCGTGCCCGTCGGTGTGTGCGGGCTGATCACGCCGTGGAATTTTCCGATGGCGATACCGACCTGGAAAATCTTCCCGGCGCTTGTCTCGGGAAATACCGTGGTCTTTAAACCGGCGGAAGACACGCCGGCGACCGCGACCACACTGGTTGAGATCCTCATTGAAGCCGGGATTCCCGCGGGCGTCATGAATCTGATCCATGGTTACGGGCCTGAGGCAGGGGCGGCTCTGGTGGAGCACGCAGGCGTCGATCTGATCAGCTTCACGGGCTCGACCGAGGTCGGAAGAAAAATCGCGGAGGCGTGCGGGCGCACGGGGAAACGTGTCGCGCTCGAGATGGGCGGCAAGAACGCTCAGATCGTCATGGAAGACGCCGACCTCGAGCTTGCCCTGGAAGGAGTACTCTGGGGGGCGTTCGGGACCACCGGACAGCGCTGCACGGCGACTTCCCGGCTGATCGTCCATGAAGGGGTATATAACAAATTCATCAGCATGGTGGTCGAGAAGTCCAAATCGTTGAAAATCGGAGACGGTCTCGACGAGAAATCGGACGTGGG
>VBOC01000237.1 GCA_005877655.1 Ignavibacteria bacterium | reverse complement strand
CGATAGTCTTCTTCAGAAAAGAATTTACGTGGTCTTTGTCACGCCCCGAAATCCAACGGGTGAGATTCGAGCCCAGGTGGTCGCGGATTCCGTCACGACCAATACCTTTGCGGGCACGTGGAACCCCATTGCCGAATCTCTCAAGAATGCCGTGGTCCTGGGAAACATGTATGCGAATTTTCATACGGCGCTCAATCCGGCCGGACAGATCAGGGGTCAGCTTGTGGTGGACCCATCCAAGGGGCATTACGGCATCGGTTCGCTCCCTGCGTCTGAGACAAGTTTCACCGACGGACGGCTCTTTACAGTGGCTGCATTCGGCGAAGGGACAACCCTGCGGGTGATGTCAATCCGGAACCGTCAGGTGGGCCTCCCGAAAGCCGTCCCTGCGGTCAGGGCCACGCACAAGCCGACAGGGCTGAAAGGCAATTAACGGTGGACATTCTTTATGTCTGTGGGAGCTAATGGTTTTTAACATATACGAAGGAGGGCTTTAACAATGCCTCGACGAGCTTTTTACCTTTCGATGATACTTCTTGCAGTCTCATCGGCCTATGCGCAATACGGAAAAATCAGCGGCGCCGTGATTAATAAGCAAACAAGGGAGCCGCTGATCGGTGCAACCGTCGCGGTGCCAGGGACAACGTTGGGGGGTGCCACCGGAACCGACGGAAGTTATGTAATCTTAAATGTGCCTCCCGGAGTTTATGCCGTGAAGGCAGCATACATCGGTTTCCAGGATGTTACGATCAATAATGTCGAGATCAGCGCGGGGTTGACACGCGATTTGAATTTCGAAATGTCCGAGGCAGCGGTCGAGGTCCAGCCGGTGATCATAGTGGCGGAGAGGCCGCTCATCGAGAAGAGTGCCACAAACGCCGTACGAATTTCCCGTGCCGACGAGATGGAAAAAATGCCCATCCGGGGCACTCAAGCAGTAATTGCCCTTCAGCCCGGTGTGGTCTTACAGAATGACCGCATTCATATTCGCGGAAGCCGGCCGAGCGAAGTGGGCTTTCAGGTTGAGGGGGCAACAACGACCAATATCGTGGGGGGGAGGCTGAACCCTTCAGACGAAGGGGGAGGAAGTATCATTTCGACGATCCCGGAAGCTGTCCAGGAAGTACAGGTGCAGGCAGGAGGTTACACGGCGGAGTACGGGAGGGCTAATTCAGGATTAGTCTCCACAAATCTGAAAACCGGGAGTGATCGCTACACAGCCCTCGCCCAGGTTGAAAGCGACAATTTCGCCGATCGGGGGAAACAGTTTTTGAGCACATATTCGTACGGTTATTCGGATTATGTGCTGCACCTCAGCGGTCCTGCATTATCCGACAAAGTCCGTTTTTTTGTCGCAGGCGAGAACAGGTTTGTGCATGACTACGATCCCGTTTTCTGGGGCGGCGCGGATTTTGGAGTGCTCAAGGATGATGGTAGGCGCGGCGGGGACACGGTCGGCACCGGTCGCGTTAACTGGCTGCCGGGCAACGTGGCCGGCACATCCAACAATCAGTACTCTCTTAACGGCACGCTCCTATTCGACCTGAAAGAGCTGCAGATTAAGGGATCGGCTTTGTATGCGCGGCAGCGTGTACGGGCCAACGGGCTCTCCGGGGATGTGGATGTCCCTCAGATCATCCCTCTTCAGAATATTTTCAATCAGGACCGGCTTCCACAGGTTGATAAGGGAAATCTACTCCTGAGCGGCAAAGGGACATATTTTTTCAACCCCGTCCTTTTTACGGAACTCTCCGTGAGCTTCCTTGATACCCGGAGCAAGCTCTACGATCCCAATTTCGACGACAACCTCATTGCTTACGGCGATTCGATCGAAGGCGCGAAACGGGGATGGCACTATACCTCATACTCGGATCCTCCGAGGCCGTACGATTTTTACGGATTTCCATTCAATCGTCCCGGTTTCCCGCTTTCGGGATTCAGGAAATATCAGTACAATTATTGGAGCACAAATCTCAACGTCACATCGCAAACGCAGAAACATGAAATCAGAGGGGGAGTCTCGTACGAGCGCTGGACCGCCCGAAATTATGGCGGTATAGGTGCTCTCGAACCGGCCAATGTGCTGACGGCGATGCGCAACCAGCCCGACGCGGCGCGCTCGACCGACCAGCTGGCTCGGCTGATCAGGAAAGAGACGTTTCTCGACAATTACGGTTATGATGAATTTGGAAAGCAAATTGATTCCGGACCCGACGGTCCGAGACACCCGCAGTTCTGGGCCTTGTATTTGCAGGACAAAGTCGAGTTCAGCGATCTGATTATCAACGGTGGACTTCGATTTGACTACATCGACATGGATACATGGGAAATCGACAATCCGAACGACCCCGGATTCGATCAATCAGAGTATCTGATCAGCGCAGATAAGATCAAGAAGGGGCGCACATTCAAATACATCGAGCCGCGGTTGGGATTCTCGTTCCCGGTGACGGACCGGACCGTATTCCATTTACAGTACGGCCTTTTCGTCCAGCCGCCCCCTCTCTTCACCGCTTACAGGGGCCGGGCTGCCGCAGCTCTGATTTATACCGGCCAGTTTTATGTTACGAACCCTCTCGCGATTGATGTGGAGCCCGTGCGGACCACGCAATACGAAATCGGTTTCACTCAGCAGTTTACAGACTTCGCTTCCTTCGATATCACCGGCTTCTACAAGGATATCAAGGGTCAGCTGCAAAACGACGTTTTTCTCGTGAACCGCCTTGTGGCAACCGTGCAGAATTACCCGATCTATGTGAATTCTGATTTCGCCACCACAAAGGGGGTCGAGCTCCGTGTGACCTTGAGACGGATGAACAGGATTCAGGCAATCATGAACTATACCCTCTCAGACGCACGAGGCACGAATTCATTCCCCGCCAGCGCTGCCGCGGCGGTTGCGGTCACGAATGGAGCGGTCAAACCTACAGCGGTCACCCCGCTCGGTTACGACCAAGCCAACCGGGGTTCGATCAACATCAATTACCGGTTCGGGCCAAACGACGGCGGGCCAATCCTCGAGCAGCTCGGCTTCAATGTCCTGTTATCATTCAACAGCGGTCATCGATTTACTGCGGCGACCGGAGGGGGCGGTCAGCAGGGTCCCGAGACCGGTGCACTTCTGAATGACGGCGACGCACGGAGCAGAACGCCCCTCGAACCCATCAATAGCTCGACGACCCCGTGGAATTTTGACATCGACTTGCGCGTCGACAAATCCTTCTCATTCGCCGGATCGACTTTCAACATTTATGGATATGTGCAAAACGTGCTCAACACGCAGAACGTTGTGAACGTGTACTATCGGACTGGAAACGCGTATGATGATGGGTATCTCGCGAACCCCGGCCTCAGCCAAAAGGTCGTCGAGGGTCTGGGTCAGAATTACGTGGATCTGTACAACGCCATCAACGTCGGTGACCGTCAGCATCAGTGGAGCCTGAATGGAGTTGATCTCTTCTCAACTCCCCGGCAACTCCGTTTTGGGATTCGGTACGAGCTGTAATAACAATTCTTTATAAGCGGCGAGGAACTTCCTATGAAACAGTACTCGAGAGCTTTGATTGTGCTGATTCTCTGCACCTCGATCAGCCGTGGTGCAGAGGGACCCAAGGGTGTAAAAACGGGACCGAAGGCGAGGGAGGTGTTGGGTACCCCCACTCAGACAATCCTCGATATCAACAATGTCACGACGTGGGCGAGAAACGACGGCTTCTTCGATTGGGTTGTCCAGGGGTCATGGAATGGCACGTTTCCCAAAGGGACGATCGGCGATATATTTTCTCAAGGGATCGTCTGGGGCGGGTTTGTTCATGACGGCCAGACTCCGGAACTCAGGGTCGGGGGTTCAATCTACCGGACCGGATCGGTCGCGGGTGCAATCCTCACCGACGGCTCGGGGAAGGTCACGGGGCGGGAAGATCCCGGCGCCTCCGGCGTCCGCATCTTCCGGGTACGGCCGGATTACAAGTCCGGAGACCTGAGGGATGACGCCGCAAACCTCCTGCAGAAGCAGCTGGCCTCGGTCACGCCCCGTTCGATGACAAGGACGGGAACGGACTTTATGATGCAACCATCGATGTTCCCGGCATCCCCGGCGCGGATCAGACGATCTGGTACGTTTGCAACGACCTCGGCCCTAGTTCAAATGTGTACGGTGCGCCATCTATCGGACTCGAGATGCAGATGACTCTCTGGGCCTATGCCTCGGAATTATTTAGCAATGTCCAGTTCAAGCGGGTCAGGCTCATATACAAGGGAACGCCGGGGACGCCGGCTGGTTCGACGATCTCGAACATGTTTATTACCCAGTGGTCGGATCCGGATAACGGCGACTACAGCGACGATTTCGCCGGCTGCGATACGAACCTCAGCCTCGGATATGTGTACAACGGAAACGCGCAGGATGCCTTTTACCACGATCAGTTCGGGCTTCCGCCCCCCGCCGTCGGCTTCGATTTTCTCCAGGGTGTCCGGGTGCCTGGGGCCCCGTCCGATTCCGCCATTTTTGATTTTAAAGTCATCCACGGGTACAAAAACCTTCCGATGACCACCTTCTCGTACTTCGCGGCGGGAAGCCAGAGGAGCGATCCGGATTTGGGCAAGTACTCCGGAACATTACAATGGTATAACCTGATGCGCGGATGCGAGCCGCGTCCTGAATATCCAAGTTGCGTCCCGTTTAAGGATCAAAACGGAACTGTCACTCGATTCGAGCTCTCGGGCGATCCGGTCGCCGGATCCGGGGACCTCGACGGCCGGGTGCTCGGTCCCGGGGATCGCAGGATTTTGCTTGCCACAGGGACGTTTACGATGACAAAGGGCGATACTCAGGAAGTAGTGATTGCCCAGGTCGACGGTCTGGGCGGAGACAACAAGTCGAGCGTGGCCGTCATGAAGAACAACGACCGGTTTGCCCAGACGGCCTATGACAAGCTGTTCAAGGAGCTGCCCGGCGCGCCGCCGCCCCCTCAGGTCAAAATCACGGAGCTGAGCAATCAAGTCGTGCTGAACTGGGGCACCGACGAGGCCGCGATCCGCAATATCGAGCAGGTGAACCGCCAGGGCTGGGCGTTTGAAGGGTATGACGTGTATCAGCTGCCCAGCCCCGCCGCCCGGTTTCCCCAGGATGCGGTCAAGCTCGCCACCTATGACGTCGTCGACAACGTCCGCGCAATCACGAACAGGGTGTTTGATCCGGTTGCCAAAATTCCTCTGGATGTAGTCCGCCAGGTGGGATCTGATAACGGGATCCAACGCTATATCCAGATCAAGACGGATGCCATCAACAGCAGGCCGCTTGTGAACGGACAGACGTATTACTTCGTCGTTACCGCCTACAGCTATAACGCGGATCCGACGGTCGATTTCCACGCGCTGGAGTCCCGCGTGCAGATTCTTCCGGTGATCCCGCAATCTCCAAAGCCGGGCGTGCGGGTCCCGGAGAAAGCGGGAGAACTGCTTGCGCTGAATCACACGGCGGGCCAGTCGGCGGTCGATCCCGTCTTAACGGTCATCGATCCGACGGCTACCACCGGACATAACTATAAGATGACATTTGCAACCGATACGAGTTCGGGGCAGCTCGCATGGAGACTCGAGGATATAGGACCGCCGAGCACAATGGATACGATTATTTCTTCCTCAACGAACTTCGGAGCGGCATCGAGCGGCGATCCGAACGATGACTACAATTATCCGATTATCCAGGGATTGAAAGTGGAGGTGAAGGAGAAGACGCCGGTGCTCTCCGCAGACTGGGTGTCACCAAATCCTGTTTGGATCGAGGGCAACAGGTTCACAGCAGATCCCTCGGAGGCATTTCACGGGGGTGTGACGACCGGAGCTCAGCTGCCCCTCTACCTCTCGCACAACGCCACGACGTTCAGCCCGTTCGCTTCAGTCCCGATCGAGATCNCAAAAGGCGTATCGGCTGCGACGAACAGGCCCGAACGGAGGGTATATGATTCAGGCCACCAATCCGTTCGTCAACCTTCCCTTCTCGGCCTGGGATGTCAGCGATACGGCCAGCCCTCGCCAGCTAACGCTCGCCTGGAGGGACCAGGATAATGACGCCACTTGGGATCCGAGCGTCGGGGACGATGGATTGGAGCTTGTTTTTGTTCTGTACCGGACCTATGATCCGACTGGGACCCAGTTCGCCCTTCCTCCCGCCGCCATCCAGGACCAAGTTACGAAGTCGGACGTGATGTACGGCCTGTCGCTCGACATCGTCGCAGGACACTCGCTGAATGAGAGCGTTGGAACATTATCGATCGTCCCGGACAAGCATTTGGGACCCGCCGACGTTTATACCTTTTCCACACAGAGGGCCACGGCTTCGAACGACCTGGCAAAATCGGACATCCAGAAGATCAACGTGTTCCCAAATCCTTATTACGGGTTTAATGCTGCGGAGACCGACCGGCTGCAGAAGTATGTCACGTTCAACCACTTGCCTCAGCGTGCAACGATCCGCATCTTTAACCTCGGCGGAGTCCTTGTTCGCACGCTTGATAAAGACGATGCCACACAGTTCGTGCGGTGGAATTTGAGAAATGAGACCAATCTTCCAGTGGCGAGCGGAATCTATGTTGTTTTCATTCAGTTGCAGTCGCCGATCAACGAGACGAAAACGCTCAAGCTGGCATTGGTTCAGGAAGAGCAAATATTGAGGATTTATTGAGCGACCAGAAAAAGGAGTCGAAATCATGACACAGAAGCAGATCGCTTATCGCAGCGTAATCAGCGCAATGCTCGTTCTGCTCTCCGGGGGCTTAGGGGCCTTCGTCTTCGCCGGGGGTCAGGACAGGGCCGGAACATCAGCGGCGCCTGAGCTCCTTATTCCCGCCGGCGGACGTTTTATGGCCATGGACGGCTCCGCGGTCGCCCTGGTATCCGGGATCGAGGCTGTCTACTGGAACCCTGCGGGGCTTGATCTTTCCACCAACACGGCGAGCGCCCTGTTCTCATACCGCCGGTACATCGCAGACATCGCCTACAATTACTTCGCGGTGGGCGGCCGGTTCGATTTCGGATCGATCGCCCTGTCGCTGCGTTCCCTGAACATCGGCGACATTCCGGTGACCACCGAGACCTCCCCGGACGGGAACGGAGAAATTTTCAGCCCCACTTACTTCGTGATCGGAGTAACGTACTCGAGGCGATTGACCGACCGGATATCGATCGGAATATCGGCCAACGCGATCAGTGAAAATTTCGCGCAGGT
>VBOC01000236.1 GCA_005877655.1 Ignavibacteria bacterium | reverse complement strand
GACCCGAAGACGAAGCCGAGCGACCTTGCCCGGCCGGGGCACATTTTCCCCCTCCGGGCGATCGAAGGCGGCGTGCTCCGCCGCGCCGGGCACACGGAGGCGATCGTCGATTTGTGCCGGCTAGCCGGACGCTACCCCGCCGGCGTCCTCTGTGAGATTATGAATGAGGATGGCTCCATGGCACGGGTGCCGCACCTCTGCGGTGGTGCACGGCGGTTCGGGCTGCGGATGATCACCGTGAAGGACCTTATTCGGTACAGGATGGAGAGAGAGAAGCTGGTCCGGCGTGTGGTTTCAACGGAATTGCCGACGCGCCATGGAGTTTTCAATATCCATCTTTACCGTAGCGAGACGGACAGCAAGGAGCACATCGCCCTCGTCAAAGGAGTGATCGCGCCGGACGCACCCGTGCTGGTGAGAGTTCATTCGGAATGCCTGACGGGAGACGTATTCGGATCGATGCGTTGCGATTGCAATGAGCAGTTGAACGCAGCCCTGGGGCTGGTCGCGAAAGAGGGCCTCGGAGTGGTGCTCTACATGCGCCAGGAGGGGCGCGGCATCGGGCTGTCAAACAAGCTCAAAGCATACAAGCTTCAGGACGAGGGGATGGATACGGTGGAAGCAAATGAAAAGCTGGGGTTCCGGCCCGATTTGCGTGATTACGGCATCGGGGCCCAAATCCTCCGGGACCTTGGTGTCGGGAAAATGCGGCTGATGACCAATAACCCGAAGAAGGTGGTAGGGTTGCAAGGATACGGCTTGGAAATTGTGGAACGCGTACCCCTTGAAGCACAGCCTCACGAGCTCAATGAGAAGTATTTGAAAACTAAGCGGGATAAGCTCGGTCATCTCATTTTGATCGATAAGAAAAAAAAATGAGAAATCCTCTTGCTTTTGTAAAACCAGAGTTGTAGATTGAAATAAATTACCCGGCCACCATTCCGACCAGGTTGGAATGATGGCTTTTCTTTTTCGCGTTCAGTATTGGCAATTGATCCGAATGGGATAGGTTGATGGGAGAGAACAATAAGAACAATGGAGTCGTCTACCTGACAAGGGAGAGGCTGGTGGAGCTGGAGCACGATCTTCATGAGCTCAAGTTGAACGGAAGAGCCGAGATGGCGCAAAAAATCGGCGAAGCAAGGAGTCACGGAGACCTTTCAGAAAATGCCGAATACGACGCTGCGAAGGAAGAACAGCAACATCTCGAATTGCGGATCGCCAAGCTGGAACAGACTCTTTCGTGCGCCCGCATAATCGAGAGCAAGGAACTCCCCAACGACAAAGTCTATATTCTGTCGAAAGTGAAGCTTAAGGACCTGAAGACGAATGAAATCGTCCACTACCTGCTCGTTTCTCCCGAGGAAGCTGATTTTGAGAAGAACAAGATATCGGTCACCTCGCCGCTTGGCCGGGGACTCATGGGCAAGACCGCCGGTCAAACGGCAAAAATAACGGTCCCCGCCGGCACGCTCGAGTATGAAATTCTAGAGATATCGAGGTAGACTCATAGGAAAATCCCCCGAAATCTTCAAGGAATCGCCGGAAATTTGTTGACTGTCCCTCTGCTCACCCCTTTTTTTGACCGTGATTCCCGGCTTTCGGCAGTTCCTTCTCAAAGATGGTTGCGCAAATTTGAAAATTTAATTATATTATCCAGCGCTGAGCGCGGGAATAGCTCAGTTGGTAGAGCGTCACCTTGCCAAGGTGAATGTCGCGGGTTCGAATCCCGTTTCCCGCTCGAGGGGACAGGGCGGGATCTTCATGATACACCTCTGCTTTAAGCTGCCCCGCCGCCCCCATCCCACCAGGTGGCGGGGCTTTGTTTTGATCTGAACATGTTCAAGCCGCGGCAGCGTGAGAGAGGGAAATTGATCGGCGCCGTACCCAAGTGGTAAGGGGAGGTCTGCAAAACCTTTATGCGGCGGTTCGAATCCGCCCGGCGCCTCGGATGACGCATCGATCTCCGCCGGGGTGGCGAAACTGGTAGACGCACAGGACTTAAAATCCTGTTCTCCGCAAGGGGAGTACCGGTTCGATTCCGGTCCCCGGCACCCTCCGCTGAGTTCGATGGGCTCTTAGCTCAGTTGGTTAGAGCGCTACCTTGACATGGTAGAGGTCACAGGTTCGAATCCTGTAGAGCCCACGTTGAACGAGCGGGTTGAACTTCAGGGAGGACGTATTCTGGAATCGGACTCATCCCGGTTTTTTGCTATGGTTGCAAGGGTTCATGGAATCCATTAAACTGAAATTTCCGGATAATAGCGTCCGGGAATTTGCGAAGGGCGTGACGGGGAAGGAGGTCGCGAAATCGATCAGCAACTCTTTGGCCCGCGACGCTCTCGCCATCGAATTCAACGGAGAGGTGCGGGACCTTTCGCGGAAGATCGAAGACAACGGGACGATCAGGATTTTGAAATGGGAAGACCCCGGCGGCAAGTTTGCGTACTGGCATAGCTCAGCCCATCTCATGGCGGAATCGATCGAGTCGCTCTTCCCGGGAACAAAGTTCGGGATCGGACCCCCTATCGACAAGGGGTTCTATTACGACATCGATATGGGAGACCACGCGCTCTCGCAGGAAGACTTGCGCAAGATCGAGGAACGGATGTTCGAGTTCGCGAAACGAGACGTGCCGTTCGTGCGGGAGGAGAAGAAGTGGGACGATGCTGTTTCATTTTTCAAAAAGAAGAATGACCCGTACAAGCTTGAACTGCTTGAAGGCCTCAAGGGTGAGGTGATCACATTCTACCACCAGGGGAACTTCACCGATCTCTGTTACGGGCCTCACATTCCTTCAACCGGAAGAATCAAGGCGATCAAGCTCCTGAGCGTCGCCGGGGCCTACTGGAGAGGCGACGAGAAGCGGAAGATGCTTCAGCGCATCTACGGGATTTCCTTTCCGAACAAAGAGGAACTCGACGCCTACCTGTTCAGGCTCGAGGAAGCGAAGCGGCGGGACCACCGGAAACTCGGCAAGGAATTGGAGCTGTTTGTGTTTCACGACGTAGCCCCCGGGGCGCCATTCTGGTTGCCGAAGGGGATGATCGTTTTCCGGGAACTGGAGGCGTTCCTGCGCTCTGAGCTCGACCGGCGCGGGTATCAGGAGATCAGCACGCCGATATTGGTCAAGAAGGATTTGTGGGAGCAATCGGGGCACTGGACTCATTACAAGGAGAACATGTACTACTTTGAGAATGAGGAGACGGTCTACACACTCAAGCCGATGAATTGTCCCGAAAGTACGTATGTGTATCGTCAAAAAATACGGAGCTATAAGGACCTGCCACTCAGGTATTCGGAGATCGGCCGCCTTCATCGGAACGAACTTTCCGGAGCGCTCGGCGGGATGTTCCGCGTCCGCCAGATCACGATGGACGATGCCCATATCTACTGCCGGCCCGATCAAATCCTTCCTGAGATTGATGGGCTCATCGACCTGATCACCCAATTCTACTCGATTTTCGGTTTGACTCCTTCCTACAGCGTTTCGACCCGGCCCGATAACGCCATGGGAGACCCGAAACTGTGGGACGAGGCGGAGACGAGCCTCAAGAACGCGCTCGCGAACAGGAAGATCGCATACACGCTCCGGCCGAAGGAGGGGGCGTTCTACGGACCGAAGATTGACGTCCAGATCGAAGACGCGATAGGCAGGGATTGGCAGGTGGCTACGATCCAGCTCGATTTTGTCATGCTTCCGGAGCGCTTTGAACTCGAGTTTGTCGCGGAGGACGGCTCCCGGCGACGCCCGGTCGCCATCCACAGGGCGATATTCGGATCCTTCGAGCGATTCATCGGTATCATCACCGAGCATTTCGTGGGTGCCTTTCCGGCATGGCTTTCACCGGTTCAGGCCGTGCTCTTGCCGATCACCGATGCGCATCTTGACTATGCCAATAAGGTTTGCGATCTTCTAAGGGCAAACTCCGTTCGGGCGGAGACCGACGGCCGGAACGAGAAAATCGGGTACAAAATCAGAGAATGGGAATTGCGCAAGGTTCCGTATATGCTCGTTGTCGGAGAGAAGGAGGCCGCGGCCGGGACCGTCTCGGTGAGACAGCACAAGAGGGGGGACCTCGGGAGTATGGACTCAGGAGCATTTCTCGAGAGGATCCGGTCGGAGATCTCACAAAAACTCATCACATCGGAGGAGGGACACCATTAAGGCATCAGACCGCGTACGCGTCAATGAAGAAATACGGGTGGCGCAGGTCCGGGTCATCGACGACGCCGGGCAGCTCGGGGTCATGAGCCCCGCCGAGGGAATCAAGCTTGCCAGGCAGAGGGGGCTCGACCTCATCGAGATTGTGCCGAACGCAACACCTCCCGTATGTAAAATCATGGACTTTGGGAAGTTCAAGTATGAGCAAACAAAGAAGGACAAGCTTCAGCGCAAGCATCAGCACGTGACGCAGCTGAAGGAGCTCCGCTTCCATCCGAACACAGACGACCACGATTTTGAATTCAAGACTCGCCATGCGAGAAGGTTCCTGGAGGAAGGGCACAAACTGAAAGCGACGGTTGTCTTCAAGGGCCGGGAGATTACGTACAAGGAACACGGGGAAGAGCTCCTGCGTCGCCTTGCCGAGAAATTGGCCGATCTCGCTAAAGTGGACCAGGTCGCCAAATTGGAAGGCAGGAGCATGGCGATGATTTTTGCGCCGGATAAAGGCGGGAAAAAGAAAGCCGAGAGTACACCAAAACCAGACGAGACTAAACCGAAATCAGAGAAAACACCATAACGGGATCCATCGTATGCCGAAGATGAAATCAGATTCGGGAGCCAAGAAGCGTTTCAAGCGTACGGGCACCGGCAAGTACAAGCGTCACAAGGCTTTTCGAAGCCATATTCTTTCAACCAAGTCGAGCAAGCGGAAGCGCCATCTCCGCAAACCCACGCTCGTCTTCAAGTCGGAACAGAAGAAAATTGAGACGATGACTCAATCGTGAAAGGAGAAAACGATCATGCCCCGTTCTCAGAATAAAGTCGCATCCCACCGCCGGCGCAAACGCATTCTTGCGAGGGCGAAAGGCTACTGGGGATCGAGGAGCAAGCTCCTCACCATTGCCAAGCACCATCTTGATAAGGGAGAACAGCACGCTTATCGGGACCGGCGCCTGAAAAAAAGGGAATTCCGCACTCTTTGGATTGCCCGCATTAATGCTGCGGCGCGCGCGCACGGTACGACGTACTCGCGCCTGATGGCCGCACTGAACAAGAAGGAGATTGCGATCAACCGGAAGGTGTTATCGGACCTGGCATCCCGGAGCCCGGAAGCATTTGCCGAGATCGTAAAATTTGCAGGCTCCTGATCTCGAACTCTTGAATGTTCCGCGATCAGGGCGCTTGCGGGAACCTCTCCACATTGGGTGGAGTGGGGTGTCCTCCTCCGGGCTAGCGATTCACTGACGGAGGAGATTGAGAGAGTTCGCCAAAGCGCACTCTCGGAGATCGATTCCGTTCGGGATGCCCCGGGACTCGATTCATTCCGCATCAAGTATCTATCGCGCAAAGGCGCCATCGCCCGGCTCTTTGATGAGCTGAGAAACGCCCCCGCATCGGAGCGTCCCGTCCTGGGAAAGAAGTTGAATGAGCTCCGGTCTTCCATCCAATTGATCTTCCAGCAAAAAGAAGCCTCGCTCGGCTCATTATCCGACCGGAAAGCGCCCTCCATTGACCTCACACTTCCTGGTCGCCAGCGTTGGGTGGGAACAAAACATCCACTCACGCAAACGCTCGAAGAAATAAGGAGAATTTTTCTCGGCATGGGTTTCAGGATCGCCTCGGGACCCGAGATCGAGGACGATTATCACAACTTCGAGGCGCTCAATTTTTCTCCCGACCATCCTGCCCGGGACATGCAGGACACTTTCTTTATCACCGAAAAAGTACTGTTAAGAACTCACACATCCCCCGTCCAGATTCGGGTCATGGAAAGCCAGAAACCTCCGGTGCGGGTGATCATTCCGGGACGAGTCTATCGAAATGAGGCGATCAGTGCACGCAGCTATTGCCTCTTTCACCAGGTCGAGGGATTGTATGTCGACAGGGGAGTCACCTTCAGTGAGCTCAAGGGTACGCTTGTCTCGTTTGCGAGGCAATTCTACGGGAGCAAGATAGAATACCGCTTCAGGCCCAGCTACTTCCCGTTCACTGAACCGAGCGCGGAGATGGATATCACATGCTTCCTCTGCTCCGGGAAGGGATGCCGGGTCTGCAAGTACACCGGCTGGCTCGAGATACTCGGATGCGGGATGGTTCATCCTGCGGTCTACAGGTTTGTGGGATACGACCCCGAGAGCTGCACGGGTTTCGCTTTCGGCATGGGAGTAGACCGGATTGCGATGCTCAGATATGGGATCGATGACATTCGAATTCTTTATGAAAATGATATTAGATTCTTGAGACAATTCTGATAAACCATTAAACTATGAATGTTTCTCTAGAATGGCTCAAGGACTATATCACGATTAAGAGACCAGTGAATGAGTTGGCCGAGGGGCTCACGATGTTCGGGCTGGAAGTGGAGAGCACGCGCGCGCTGGGGCAACGCTATGACAAGTATGTGGTTGGCGAGGTCCTGGATGTACGTCGCCACCCGTCGGCGGATAAACTATGGCTCTGCGACGTCAATGTGGGTTCTCAGACATTGCAAATTGTCTGTGGTGCCCCGAATGTGGCAGCCCGCCAGCGTGTGGCGGTGGCGACTGTGGGAGCTGTCATCGCGCACGACCAGCACGCCCCCGAAGGGCGGCCATTCGTTATCCGGCCGGCACAGATTCGAGGCGAACTGTCGGCGGGAATGATCTGCTCCGCGTTCGAACTTGATTTGGGGGCGGATCGGGAAGGGATACTCGTCCTGACGGATCGTTCGCGTGTAGGGATGTCCCTGGCGGATTACCTTGGCCTCGACGACACCATATTGGAAATAGGCGTCACGCCGAACCGTCCGGATGCGCTGAGCCATTTTGGGATTGCACGCGAGATTGGGGCAATGTTAACAAGCCGCGCCAGGCTTCCGCGGGTGGCAGTCAAGGAAGACCCACGAAGGGCGGTTACATATGCCAGGGTCCGAATACACGATGTGGAGGATTGCCCGCGATATACGGCAAGAATCGTCCTCGATATCAAGGTCAGAGAGTCCCCGGGCTGGATCAAAGATCGTCTCATTGCAATCGGTCTTAGACCGATCAATAATATAGTCGATATAACCAATTAAGTGCTAATGGAGATTGGCCATCCA
>VBOC01000235.1 GCA_005877655.1 Ignavibacteria bacterium | reverse complement strand
TATGTAAAACGCCGCCGCCTCTTTCGTAAAGAGCGCTATCGTGAAAAAGAGAGCGCTCAATACCGAATACCTTCTCCGGTGGACAGAGCTCTCCCCGGAGCGGATGAAGCAGAAGACCATCAGGAGGATCCACAAGCCGAGGAGTATGTCGTTGCGCCCCGAAATCCACGCGACCGGTTCGGTCTGGACGGGATGGAGCGCGAACAGGAGGCTCGTCATACCGGCGACAGCCGATTCGCGCGTCACGCGAAGCGCGAGAAAGTAGAGAACGACCGCGGCCGCCGCATGAAGCAAAATGTTTACAAGGTGGAATCCGAAAGGGCTGAGACCCCAGAGCCGGTAATCGATGATGAAGCTCGCGAGAAGAAGCGGCCGGTAGTATGCGCTCTCGGCCCGATGCGTCGAAAAAACGTGCGTCGTGAACGATGCCGCAAGATTCCGGAAATTGCCGAGGTAATCGGTGTTCTGGGTGATGAGATCGTAGTCGTCGTAGCTGACGAAGTCAAATCGCACCGCCTGACCGTATACCACGCAGACGGCAATAACGATGATCAGAGGGTATACCGCCCGCGGGAGGATGGGGTGCGGACGATGCGGCCGATCGACGGTGCTGCGTTCGGCATCCTCGCGCATCAGGGGCTTGCGGATGCCGAATTCCTCGGAAGGAAGAGCGGCGATCGTATCATCATCGCCCGATGGAGCATGAGAAGGCCAAGAACGCCCAGCGTCTGCAATCCGTACGTGACGCTGCGCCTCATGTTGATCGAGGAGGCTGTCTCGTGGTACCTGATGGGCACCGGGATGTCCGCGATCCGGAATCCGAACGCAACGCACTGCATGAGCATCTGGCTGTCGAATACGAAATCGTCGGAGTTCCTTTCCCACGGAATTGTTATCAAGACTTTTTTCGTGTAGGCGCGGAAGCCGGTGTGCCATTCAGACAAATTCATTCCGGTGCTCAAATTCTGAATAAGCGTGAGCGCGCGGTTGGCAAAGTACTTCGCGAGCGGCATGCCCCCGTCGATCGCCTCTCTCCGGGTTCGGATCCGGGAGCCGAGCATCACATCGAAGTACCCGTCGCGCAGGAATCCCACAAAGTAAGGCGTCAAACGGCTGTCGTACTGGTAGTCGGGGTGGATCATCACGACGATGTCCGCTCCGCGCTCCAGGGCGAGGCGGTAGCACGTCTTCTGGTTCGCTCCGTATCCGAGGTTGCGGTCATGCCGGACGACAACGAGACCGAGGCGGGCTGCGATTGCGGCGGTTTCGTCGGTGCTGCCGTCATCCACGAGAATGATCTCATCGACCACGCCCGGCGGGATATCACGGACAGTGGGCTCGAGAGTTTTCCCGGCATTGAGGGCGGGCATGACGGCGACGATCTTCATTTCGGGCGGGGAGCGATTAGAATTCCTGACCCGAAATTCTTCTGATAGATGCGCCGAGAGATTGGAGTTTCTTTTCGATGCGTTCGTAACCCCGGTCAAGATGGTACACGCGCAGCACTTCCGTTCTGCCTTCGGCGACAAGGCCGGCGAGAACGAGGCTTGCGGAGGCGCGCAGGTCTGTCGACATCACCTTCGTGCCGGTCAATGTTTTCACGCCCCTGACGAGAGCCGCATTCTTGTTCAGGTCGATATCGGCCCCAAGACGGATCAATTCCGGAACATGCTTGAACCGATCGAAATAGATCGAATCCACGACGACGGAAGATCCCTTCGCAACCGACATGAGGGTGATCCACTGGGCCTGCATATCGGTCGGAAAGCCCGGGTAGACCGCAGTGGTGACGTCGACCGCTTTTGGGGTGCGCGGGGCTTTGATTTTTATCCAGTTATCGCCCAGCTCGAGGCCGCTCCGGTCGCTTCGAGCTTGCCGAGCACCGCAGTCAGATGATCGGGCTTGCAGTTTTCGAGTTTCAGGGTGCCGCCGGCGAGCGCGGCGGCGATCAGGAAGGTGCCCGCCTCGATCCGGTCGGGAATCATCCGTTCATCCACCGGGTGCAGCGTATCCACCCCCTCAATCTCGATCCGGGAAGTTCCGATGCCGTCGATTCGCGCTCCCATCTTGGTGAGGAACACCGCGAGGGCGGTAATTTCCGGTTCGACAGCCGCGTTGTCAATTAAACTCGTTCCTCGCGCCAGAACCGCGGCCATCATGATGTTTCCGGTTGCGCCGACGCTCGAGATATCGAAGCTGATCTTTGCCGCCCTGAGGCGCTTCGACTTCGCGATGATGTACCCCCGGTCGATCTCCACCTTCGCGCCGAGTTTTTTGACGCCGTCGACATGCAGGTTCACGGGGCGCGGCCCCCACGCGCAGCCGCCGGGCAGGGAGACTCTCGCATGGCCGTATCGGGCGACGAGCGGGCCGAGTACGTAGATTGAAGCGCGCATTTTTTTTACATGTTCATATGGCGCCTCGAACTTATTGACGCGGAAGGTATTGACATCGAGCGTGTTCTTGTCCTTGGCGACGTCGACTCCCATCGACAGAAGGAGCTTGCTCATCGTCGTGATATCGCGCAGATCCGGGACGTTTGTGAACCGGTACTTGCCGCTGGCGAGCAAGGTAGCCGGCATCAGGGCCAGCGCCTCGTTTTTTGAGCCGCCGATCGTGACCGTGCCTTTCAGCCGTTTGCCGCCCGAGATTACAAATTTATCCACCGTCCGTCTTTCTATTATGCCCCGCCAATATACATCAAACTGCCCGGAAAAGCAATGAATCGGCAGTTTTTGGGCGAATCGGTGATCCTTGACAATGGCACCGGAAATTTTTTTATTTTAGTTCGTTATATTGTCCGGCTAAAACAAACCCGAGGAATTGAAACGATGGCGCGCATCATTCGAGGGGGACTGATCCAGACGACGCTCGCGGGCTCCACGGAGCAGCCGATCGAGGCGATCAAGAAAGGAATGATCGATAAACACGTCCGGATGATCGATGAAGCCGGAAAGAAAGGGGTCCAGGCCCTGTGCCTGCAGGAATTATTCTACGGTCCCTATTTCTGCGCCGAACAAAAGACGAAATGGTATTCGCTGGTCGAGAAAATTCCCGACGGGCCGACAACGAAGTTGATGCAGGATCTCGCACGGAAGTATTCCATGGTCATCGTGGTGCCGATCTATGAAATGGAAATCACGGGTGTCTATTATAACACCGCCGCGGTCATCGACGCCGACGGCAAGTACCTCGGGAAGTACCGGAAGACGCATATCCCCCAGGTGGATCCCGGGTTCTGGGAAAAGTTCTATTTCAAACCGGGGAACCTGGGATACCCCGTCTTTAAAACCGCTTACGCCGATATCAGAGTCTATATCTGCTATGACCGCCATTTTCCCGAAGGAGCGCGGATTCTCGGACTCCGGGGGGCGGAACTCCTCTTTAATCCATCGGCGACGGTGGCGGGCCTCTCGGAATATCTGTGGGAGCTCGAACAGCCGGCACACGCGGTTGCAAACGGCTACTTTGTCGGCGCGATTAATCGCGTCGGGTTTGAGGCGCCCTGGAACATCGGCGAATTCTACGGAAAAAGCTATTTCTGCAACCCCCGGGGGAAGCTCGTCGCGCAGGCAAGCCGCGACAAGGACGAGCTCCTGGTGGCGGATCTGAACCTCGACGAGATCTCGGAGGTCCGGAACATCTGGCAATTCTACCGCGACCGGCGGCCGGAGATCTACAGGGAAATGACGGAGCCGCTGCCATAAAAGTGAAAAGCTCAACACGGAAATTTGACGCATGAACAAGACAGCTCCGGATAACCGAACCGTTTCCGAGATCACCGCCCTCCTGAATTACGGGACCTGGCGCTTTCAGAAGAACTGGAAACCGCTGGAAATCGTCGACGCGAAGGATTGTCACTTCACCGATGCATCGGGGAAGAAATACCTCGACTTCTCCTCGCAGCTCATGCGCGTCACGCTCGGTCACAAGAACCGCGCGGTCATGAAGGCGATTGAAGAGCAGGCGCGGACTCTGCCGTATATCGCCCCCGGATTTGCAACCGCGGTAAGGGCAGAGTTGAGCAGCCTTTTGCTAGAAGTGCTCCCAAAGGGCCTCGAAAAATTCTTCTTTGCGACATCGGGGACCGAGGCAAATGAAGCGGCATTCAAGATCGCCCGCATGTTCACCGGCAGGACAAAAATCATCGCGCGGTACCGTTCCTACCACGGTTCGACGATGGGTTCGATTGCCGCGACCGGAGATCCCCGCCGCTGGGCAATGGAGCCCGCCGGCAAAATCCCGGGAGTGATATTTGCGCCCGAGGTCCATTGCTACAAGTGTCCCCTGAACCACCATTATCCCGAATGTGAGATCGCCTGTGTCGAATACATCGACCATATGATCCGGAACGAAGGCGATGTCGCCGCGGTGATCGTGGAGCCCGTCGTAGGAACGAACGGCGTCCTCATCCCGCCGAAAGAGTACATGCCGCGCCTGAGGCAAATCTGCGACGAGCACAAGATCCTCCTCATTGCCGATGAGGTGATGAGCGGCTGGGGTCGCACCGGAAAATGGTTCGCCGTCGATCATTGGGACGTGCGCCCCGATATTCTGACGACGGCCAAGGGGATTACGACGGCCTATATGCCGCTCGGGCTCTGCGCAACGACGAAGCAAATCGGAGATTATTTCGATGACCATTACTTTGCGCACGGCCATACCTACGAAGCGCACCCTCTCACGCTGGCCCCCGCGGTCGCGGCCATCCGGGAATACCGCCGGTTGAATCTGATAGAGCGTTCCGCCGAGATGGCTCCGTACATGGGCGAGAGGCTGCTCGAGCTCAAAGCGAAACACCCGTCGGTCGGCGATGTCCGGGGAATCGGACTCTTCTGGGCGGTCGATCTGGTTAAGAATCAGAAAACAAAAGAACCGTTCAATTCATACGCAGACAAGGTGAACGGCGCTCCCCTTCTGGTCGACAAAATAGCGGCTGAAATGATGAAGAACGGGGTCTTCATCCAGGCATGGGTGAGCCACTTCGTGATCGCCCCGCCGTTGATCATTACGGAGGGTGAGATTGATACCGGAGTCAGGGCAATGGACGCAGCGCTCTCGATTGCAGACGAAGCATTGACTAATTAACCAATACCATCACAACAGAAGGATCTTCGAATGAAAGCATTTCTATGGTTGGCTCTACTCACGCTGGCGACGGGATTGTTATTCTCCGCCTCCGGTCAGGTGACGAATTTGAAAGTGAATGGAGTCAGCTCAAACTTTTCGATGGCTTCCGGCGATGCGGTCGGATGGACGTACGATCTCCCGGTCGGAGCGACCGCTTTTGGCGAATTATGGTACGACGCGAACGGGAACGGCACAATCGACCCCGGGACCGATGTCGCCCGCTTTCTCTTCACACAGACGGATGGAGACACAAATGGCAATGGCGGTCCGCCGGATATGGATGGATTGGTCAACGGCCATGTCGTGTTTAACCAGAAGATTGGCCTCGCTCCGGGGAAGTATCTCTTCAGAATGACGCAGAACTCCGTCGGCCAAACAATTGCCGGAACGGTATCAGCGCTTGCCTCTCCGGCCCACACAATATCGGGAACCGTAACTCCTCCGGCCGGGAAGAGCGCTCAGTATATCAACGTTGTCGTGCACCGGAGCGGCCAGTACGGCGACCCCAATTTCTGGGACTCCTATACGGACGCCGGCGGAAACTATGCGATCCAGATGAGCGCTGACACGGTGGGAAATCCGTGGGACGTCCGCATCGAGGTTAACCCGTACCCGCCCGCCGCAATCAGCCCCCAGGACACTCCGATTACCATCACGGGAAACCATTCGGGATATAACTTCGCGATTGTCTCGGCGGCCGCGCAGGTTTCGGGAACCCTGAAGGATGAGTCCGGAAACCCGATCATCGATCAGGGTGTGAATATCAACAGGCAGGGAGGAAGCTTTGTCCAGCGTGATGGAAGAACGAACGGGTCCGGCTTTTTCCAGATCGGATTAGTTTCGGGC
Source organism: Ignavibacteria bacterium (assembly GCA_005877655.1). Lineage (GTDB taxonomy): Bacteria > Bacteroidota > Ignavibacteria > UBA10030 > SZUA-254 > VBOC01. The sequence continues at coordinate 9,472 of VBOC01000235.1, read as the reverse complement.
GATCTCACGAGCGATACATGGAATCTAACTTCCCAAAACAGCAACGGCGGGGGAGGTTCCGGATCGCTGCTCATCGCGCAGGCTAATGTACCGGCGATCGCTCCGGGAGATAGCCTCTTTTATCGGCTCGTTGTTTACAGCGCAAACTCGAGTATTTCGGGACAGGTGCAGATCAACGGCACGCCGGCGAACTTTCCGGTTCAGATGGAAGCATCCAGCCCGGACTCGGCGCGGGCTGAAACCTATTCCGACTCCACGTCTGGCAACTTCCTCTTCCAGGTGACGGACAAGATTCATAATTACAGTCTATATCCGGTCGGTCTCCCGCCGAATTATAACGCTTCGCCGGTGACCGCCCATCCCGGAGACGTGAACGTCATCGTCCATATTACTCTTACATCGGTCAAGGAACGCGGTGCAGGAATCCCCGGTGCGTTCGCGCTCCATCAGAATTATCCGAATCCGTTCAACCCGGCCACAGCTATCAACTACGACCTCCCGGCCGCCTCCCATGTGAGGCTGGCTGTTTTCAACATTCTCGGTGAGGAAGTCGATCGGCTTGTCGATGCTGAACAGGGGGCGGGAACGTACCGCACGATGCTTGATGCCTCAAAATTTTCAAGCGGAGTCTACATCTACCGGCTGACGGCAACCGGCTCGACCGGTTCCTCACCGGCGGTCTATACAATGTCGAAGAAAATGCTTCTGATGAGATAAGGACATCTGTCCTCCAGACTTCGTCGCAACGGAAAACTATTCTTGGTAGGACGAAGTGCTTGTAACGGATCCGGATTACGCAGGTGGAATGTCCCGTCATGGGATGTTCCACCTGCCGGATCTTCCAGTCTGCTTCTATTATAAGGGTTAATCTATGACACGCCCTGCCGAAATACTCGATCGGACCGATCAAAGGAAGAAACACGTTCCAATACTGAAAAACTTCATCGGCGGCGCATCCGTAGCCGCCCGGACCGCCGATTCCCTGCCGGTGACGAATCCGTCCACCGGCGAAGAGATTGCGGTGGTCCCCCTCGCGGCGGCTGCCGATGTCGACGCCGCAGTCCGCACGGCGCATGCGGCATTTGGGGCGTGGTCCGCGACGCCGATCAAGGAGCGGGCTCAGGTATTCTATCGATACAAGTCGCTGATGGAGCGCGACGCGCGCCAGCTCGCGGCGCTCGTTCACGAGGAAAACGGAAAAGTCATGAGCGAAGCCGCCGCGCAGGCCGAGAAGGCGATCGAAGTGACGGAGTTCGCCTGTTCGATGCCGCAACTGGCAGCCGGCGAGATCCTGGAGGTGAGCCGGGGCGTCGAATGCCGCGTCGACCGCTATCCGCTCGGGGTGGTCGCATCCATCACGCCGTTCAATTTCCCGAACATGGTTCCGAACTGGACAATCCCGAATGCGCTCGTCCTGGGGAACACGATGGTTCTGAAGCCCTCGGAGCAGGTCCCCCTAAGCTCCATGAGAATCGCCGACCTTCTGAAAGAGGCGGGACTCCCCGACGGCGTCTTTAATGTCGTGCACGGTTCGCAGGCGGTCGTCGAGGCAATCTGCGATCATCCCGGCATCGAGGCCGTTACCTTCGTCGGCTCTACGCGGGTGGCGAAGATCGTCTATGCCAGAGCTACTTCGCGATTCAAGCGGGCGCTCTGTCTCGGAGGAGCAAAGAACCACCTCATCGTGCTTCCGGACGCAAACGAGGAAATGACCGCATCGAACGTCGCCGCTTCGATGAGCGGCTGCGCTGGCCAGCGCTGCATGGCTGCATCCGCGATGGTGGCGGTCGGGGAAGTCGACAATATTATCAAGCGGCTTTGCGAGGAGGCACGGAAGATCATCCCGGGAAAAAATCTCGGCGCCGTGATCTCGAAACAGGCGAAGGAGCGGATCGAGCGGTATATTACCGAGGCGGAGCGGGACGGGGCGAAAGTCCTCGTGGACGGGCGTAACGCAATCGTCCCCGGCATGGAGGGGGGGTACTACGTGGGTCCGACCGTCGTCGACTTCGTGCGTCCCGAGATGAAGATTGCTCAGGAAGAAGTGTTCGGCCCGGTTCTTGCAATTATCAGGGCTAAGACGGTCGATGATGCGATCCGGATCGAGAACAGCTCGCCCTACGGCAACGCCGCCTCCGTCTTCACGCAGAGCGGGGGCATGGCCCGGTATGTGATCGAGCGCGTAAGCGCGGGAATGATCGGCGTAAACATCGGCGTCCCGGTGCCCCGCGAGCCGTTTTCCTTCGGCGGGTGGAATGATTCGAAGTTCGGCGCCTGCGATATTACGGGCAAGAGCTCGATCGACTTCTTCACAAAGCTGAAGAAGACGACGACCAAGTGGAACCCCGAATCACAAGCCAACTGGATGAGTTGAATCTTCCTCACCGCCCCATGAATCTTGCGGAGAAACTACCCCGGGACCGGTACGAAGAAAACTTCGCGGAGCTCCACCCCGCGTTCGACAGGAACCAGGCCACCTCGGAGGCGCACCGCTGCCTCTACTGTTTTGATTCTCCCTGCATGAAGGCATGCCCGACGCACATCGACATCTCGACATTTATAAAGAAAATCGCGACCGGGAACGTGAAGGGGTCTGCGAAAACGATCCTTGAATCGAACTGGATCGCGCTCACATGCGCCAAGGCCTGCCCGGTCGACGTCCTGTGCGAAGGAGCGTGCGTGTACAACGACCGCGGCGAGAAGCCGATTGAGATCGGCCGGCTGCAGCGGTATGCGATCGACCGGTATTTCGAGCAAGGGATGCCGCCGTTGTTTACCCCGGCGCCGAAGAACGGCAAGTCTGTCGGCATCATCGGTGCGGGACCGGCCGGGCTCGCCTGCGCGGCCGAACTCGCTCTCATGGGATACGATGCGACCATTTACGAAGGAAAAGAGATCGCCGGCGGGCTCGATACGTGGGGGATCGCGCCTTATAAAATGTCGTTCGAAGACAGTCTGAAGGAAGTAAAGCTGGTGCAGGGGCTGGGCGTGAAAATAAAAACCGGCGTCTGGATCGGAAAGACCGTGTCGGTTCCGGAATTGGAGCGAACTCACGACGCGATTTTTGTCGGAATCGGACTCGGGATTTCACCCGACCTGAAAATTCCCGGAGAGGATCTGGCGGGAGTCTTCGACGCGCTCGAATTTATCGAGCGGGTGACGACGCGCCGCTGGAGCTCGGTCGATGTGGGAAAACGCGTTGTCGTCATCGGCGCGGGCAATACGGCAATCGATGCGGCGACGGAAGCGAAGCGTCTCGGAGCCGAACACGTGGCAATCGTCTATCGCCGCGGCGAGCAGGAGATGTCCGCCTACGGATTTGAATTCGATCTTGCGAAAAAGGACGGAGTCGTCTTTCATTTTTTGACCGCGCCGAAGCGGATTCTCGGTCCCGCGGGCGGGAGCGTCGAAACGCTCGAGTGTACGAAGATGAAGCTGGGCCCGGCAGGCGCGAATGGCCGCCGCCCGGCCGAGCCGATTCCCCAATCCGAATTCCGGATTCCGGCAGACATGGTCATCAAGGCGATCGGTCAGAAAACGAGCGACAGTTTTCTCGCGCAGATCCCCTCCGTCAAATTGAATGAGGGCCGGGTCGTCGTCAACCCCGAGAGCCTGCAGACGTCAAATCCCCGGTACTTCGCGGGGGGCGACTGCATCAACGGCGGAAAAGAAGTCGTGAACGCCGCCGCGGACGGGAAACGGGCGGCTCACGGGATCGATCGGTACCTCTTTTCGAAGTGATCACGCAGGCATAACCCCCTGCGGCTGATTCCGGGTTCCAAAAATTCAGTATATGACGGTCACACATCTGACGAGTTGCTCTCAACAGCGGTCACGGTGAAGAACATTCAGGAAGCAGGGTATGGTCGACCTCTCAATTAATTGCGGCGGCATAAAATCGCCGAATCCGTTCTGGCTTGCATCTGCGCCCCCCTCAAATTCCGCATACCAGGTTTGCAAAGCCTTCGAACAGGGGTGGGGAGGCGCGGTCTGGAAAACGATCGGCGAGCCGGTCATGAACACGGTCAATCGATACGGGGGAATCGATTATTCCGGTCAAAAACTCGCGGGGCTCAACAACATCGAGCTCATCAGCGACCGGCCAATCGAAACCAACCTGCGCGAGATGGCGGAAACAAAAAAGCTCTGGCCTGACCGCGCCGTCATCGCTTCGCTGATGGTGGAATCGAAGCGCGAGGTCTGGCACGAGATCGTCAAACGGACCATTGATACCGGCTGCGACGGCATCGAGTTAAATTACGGCTGCCCCCACGGGATGAGCGAGCGCGGGATGGGTTCGGCGGTCGGACAGGTACCGGAGTACTGCTCGATGATCACCGGGTGGGTGACGGAGGTGTCGTCCATCCCGTCAACACAATCAACAGCATCATGGGCATAGACCTCGATTCATACTCGCCGATGCCCGCCGTCGACGGAAAAGGGACCCACGGCGGATATGCCGGCGCGGCGGTCAAGCCGATCGCGCTGAACATGGTCTCCCAGGTCGCGGGCGACCCGCAGGTGAACCTGCCGATATCCGGCATCGGGGGGATTTGCAACTGGCGGGACGCGGCAGAGTTTATCCTGCTCGGCTCGACAAGCGTCCAGGTCTGCACCGCGGTCATGCACTACGGCTTTCGATTGATCAACGACCTCGTCGAGGGGCTCTCGAACTGGATGGAGGAGAAGGGGTTTCGGACGATCGCCGACTTCCGCGGCCGCTCGCTTCAGTGCATCACCGATTTCGGCGGCCTCAACCTGCTGTACAAGACGGTCGCGGAAATCGATGAAACGAAATGCATCCAGTGCAATCTTTGCTATATCGCGTGCGAAGACGGCGCGCATCAATGCATCGACATCATCCCTCATAACGGCAAGAACCAGCCCAAGATCCGCCAGCCCGATTGCGTGGGATGCGCACTCTGCTTCCTCGTGTGTCCGGTCGATTCCTGCATCTCAATGGTCAGAAAAGACGACGGATCGGAGGCAATTACGTGGAATGAGCTCATGAAGCAGCTCCCCCAGCCGCTCACCTGGGAGTCGTTGAGGCAATTTCAGCAGAAACACGGGATCGAGATTCACTGATCCGCGGTTTTCCGGCCGACCCCCGGAACTGTAAAGAGGTTCCCGACTGTTCAGTAGGGTAAGCGGCAGTCACTAACCAACACACCCAAACGAAAGGAGCACCGTATGCCTGCGACAGAGAAGGATCAATTCATCGATGTCTGGGAACGCGAATTCAAGACCACGCTGAAGCTGCTGAAGCAGTACCCCGCCGATAAGCTCAGTCTCAAGCCGGCCGAAAAATCCCGGTCGGCAAAGGATCTGGCATGGACGTTGGTCATGGAGGAGCAAACACTGATGGGGGGCGCGCTGAAGGGGACATTTGACTTTCAGAATGCGCCGAAGCCGCCTGCAACACTCGCCGAAATCATCTACGCCTACGAGAATGGTCATAAGGACCTGGTTGATAAGGTGAAGCTACTCTCGGACGCGGATTTGAACCAAAAGGTCCAGTTCTTCACAGGACCGAAACAGATGACAGACATGCGAAAGGCGGATGTTCTCTGGACCGGCATCATGGATACGATTCACCACAGGGGACAGCTCTCCGTCTATCTGAGAATGGCCGGAGCAAAGGTGCCGTCCATCTACGGCCCCTCGGCGGATGAGCCCTGGACGTAGCGTCCATTCCGTTTGGGTTTCAAGTTCCAGTGAACACGGCTGGAACTTGAACCCCGGGCGGACGACAAACGCATCCCGTTATGTAAGGAGTGTTCCCCGCCTCTCCTGATTCTTCTTCCGGGTGAGCGATCGCCATCCGGGCCTCGCCGATGAGGAGAACGAACAATGACACCCGATTTAGAGCGAGTTTCAAACTTCCTTCCCTCCAAGATCGACAACTTTCTCTGGGAGAAACGATTGGGAATCTCCACGAGAGGAATTGTTGACACCTTCCCCGAGGTTACGGTGAACTACAATTATATGACGCTGTCCTACCGGGATAACATTCGGATTCTCAAGGCGGTCAATCTCACGAGAGACGACGTTTTCGTGGACATTGGATGCGGCAAAGGCCGCATGCTGTGCTGCAGCGCGCTCTGCGATGTGCGCGAAGCGATCGGGATCGAGCAGTCGCCCGAGCTCTGCGCCATCGCCCGGTCGAACGCGGCGCGTCTGCGCGGAAGGAAGGCTCCGATCACGATCATCCAGAGCCGCGCCCAGGAATTCGACTACCGCGAGGGCACAGTCTTCTATCTTTATAACCCGTTCGACCAATCAGTTCTCGGGGAGGTTCTCGACAGGCTCCGCTCGTCACTCGACGAAGCGAGAAGACCCATCCGCATCGCGTATGCCCGCCCGGACCACGAGGACACGCTTGAAGCCTGCTCGTGGCTCGAGAAAACCGATTGCTGGTTGTCGGGACGCGGGACTACCGCAGTGGGAGTTTCATTCTGGAAGTCGCGCCTGCCCGTGCCGGTCCACTCCGGCGGGATGTCCCGCACTCGTTGACTTTGAGGCTATGTTTCATTATCCTTATGCTATCTTATCCCACCCACAGGTGTCATGACCCCATCAAACAAGAAGAAGCACCCGTCTCGATTGCCAACGCAAACTGATATCGAGAAGAGCTACATTAAAATCATTAGGGAAGGAAAAGAGCAGCTACCCGGAATTAACGAGCTTTTGGAGCTTTACGGACAATTCGAGGTAGGGTTCAAGCAGAGCCAGGACTACTTACAACTAACCCGCCCAATTCTCATTTTCTCCGCTTCGAACTCGTCCTCGCCTTCCCCCGACCTCTAATACAACCGCTACATGCCGACCTGGGGGGAGATTCTCGCCGAGCTCAATGCCGTACAACAGAGTACAGGGCAGCTTCCCTACGATTCGGTCCGAAGAAAGTACCTCAAAGCGCTTCACCAACATACTAGGAGACAAACGATTCTCTACGCCACGAAGTGGACGCAGACTGGTACCGGTACCATAGAACCGGCTGCGGTCAGCATCACTGACGAGGACATCCAAGGATTTATGGAAGTTATCTATGGGCTCAAGGAAAAATCGCTTGACCTTATTCTTCACAGTCCGGGTGGATCCGCTGAGGCTGCTGAAGGAATTGTCACCTACCTCCGATCGAAATTTGATGATATCCGCGTAATAGTTCCACAGGCTGCGATGTCGGCTGCGACTATGCTCGCCTGCGCTGCAAACCAAATAGTAATGGGAAAGCATTCCTTTCTCGGCCCTATTGACCCTCAGTTCATACTCCAGACTCCGATAGGCGTACAGGCTGTCCCAGCTCACGCTATCCTCGATCAATTCAAACAAGCTCAGAATGACTGCAAAAATCCGCAGCTCTTGAGTTCTTGGCTCCCGATACTCAGCCAATACGGTCCGGGCCTGCTTGTTCAGTGTAAGAACGCCATAGATCTCTCCCAGGAGCTTGTAAAGAATTGGCTTCACACGTACATGTTTCAGGGAAAGACGAGAAACCCTTCTACAAGAATAGCAAAGAAGCTCGCGGCTCATCGCGATTTCAAAAGTCACGGCAGGCATATTGGTATTCAGCAAGCTATAAGCCTCGGCTTGGTAGTTGAAGCCCTGGAGAATAATCACACGCTCCAAGGGACCGCTCTCTCTGTATACCATGCTACAATGCATACGCTTGCCGCTACGAACGCGGTCAAGATAATTGAGAACCACCTTGGTACTCCACCTATCCATCCTCCTGCCCAGCCTTGAGCGGCCGGCTGATACTGCGTTGACATTCAAGCCGCTGTTTCCTATCTTTCCGCTCTTATTCACCACCGATCAGCATTCACCATGTCCATCCTCATTCAAAACGCCCGCATCATCACGGCAGAGCAGGACTACAAGGCCGACATTTACATCGAGCGGGAAACAATTACGGCCATCGGCGCGAACCTGCCCATGAAAGCCGACAGGACAATCGATGCCGCGGGCAAGCTGGCAATTCCGGGCGGGATCGACGTCCATACGCATCTCGACATGCCCTTCGGCGGCACGGTATCCAGCGACGGCTTCGTGACCGGAACCAGGGCGGCGGCGTTCGGCGGGACCACGACGCTCGTCGATTTCGCCATCCAGTCGAAGGGAACGAAGATGCGCGAAGCGCTCGATCTGTGGTGGAAGAAAGCCGAAGGAAAGGCCTGCATCGACTACGGTCTTCACATGATCGTGACGGATTTGCCCGATGCTCATCTCGAAGACATGAATGACATGGTCCGGAGCGGGGTCTCCAGTTTCAAGCTCTTCATGGCCTACCCCGGAGTGCTGATGGTTGACGACGCGACGATCTTCAAGGCAATGCGCAAGACGGCCGAAAACGGCGGGCTCATCTGCATGCACGCAGAAAACGGCAGCGCCATCGACGTGATCGTGAAAAAAGCAGTTGCCGAAGGAAAGCGGGCTCCGATCTATCATGCGCTCACGCGGCCGACAACCGCGGAGGCCGAGGCCGTGAACCGGGCCATTGCCCTGGCGGAAATGGCAGGAGTGCCGGTCTACATCGTTCATCTTTCCTCCCACGATGCTCTCCAGAAGGTTGCCGAAGCCCGCGACAGGGGACTGCTCACCTACGCCGAAACATGCCCGCAGTACCTGTTTCTTTCAATAGAGGACCTTGAACGCCCCAATTTCGAAGGTGCAAAATTCGTGTTTACGCCCCCTCTGCGGGAGAAATGGCACCAGGACAAACTCTGGGACGGCCTGAAGACGAATAACCTGCAGGTAGTCTCGACCGATCATTGCCCGTTCTGTTTCAAAGAGCAGAAGGAGATGGGAAGGGATGATTTTACCAAGATCCCCAACGGCGGGCCGGGCATCGAGAACCGGCTGCAGCTCTTGTTCGAGGGCGGCGTCAACAAGAAACGGATCTCGCTGAACCGCTGGGTTGAAATCACCTCGACAACGCCGGCGAAGATGTTCGGCCTCTATCCTCGCAAAGGGTCGATCGCCGTCGGAAGTCATGCGGACATCGTCATCTGGGATCCGAACGCCGAGCACGTCATCTCGGTGAAGACGCACCACATGCGCGTCGACTACTCGATGTTTGAGGGGTTCAAGGTCAAAGGGAACGCCGAGTCGGTTCTCTCCCGCGGCGAAGTAATTATCGATAAAGGCACATGGCGGGGGAGGGCCGGCCGGGGTCAGTTCCTCAAACGCGATGCATTCGCGGGCGCCTGGAGGTAAGAGCCTGAAACAGATCGATCAGCGCGATCCGGTCGAGCGTTTCATCCCGCTCGCGTTCAAGTTGATCTTTTACGGTGTCGTCATCTAATAGTTCGTTTCTCATCTCTGACCAGGAGGTATCCCATGACCCGTTTCCTTCTTCCAACACTTTTCGTCCTGTTTTCCGCAACGGCACTTTCTCAATTCAATCCGACGGCGATCTCTCAATTCCGACCTGTGCATACGTTTTCCATCGTCGCCCGCGACTCCGTCACAG
>VBOC01000047.1:3433-11399 GCA_005877655.1 Ignavibacteria bacterium | reverse complement strand
AAGAATGGGTTCGAGGTGACGCTACAGCCCGACTTGCTTGAAGCTCCATTACGGTGGAGAGAGCCAAGAGTAGTATTTGTCAATTCGATGAGCGACCTCTTTCATGAAGACATACCCGTCGAGTACATCAAGACTGTATTTGGCACGATGGCGAAATGCCCTCAACATACTTTCCAGATTTTGACCAAGCGGAGCAAGCGGCTTCTTCACGTGGCGGAAATGTTATCATGGACGCCAAATATATGGATGGGCGTGAGTGTGGAGGACGAACGAGTAGTGCATCGCATCTACGACCTTCAACTTGTGCCAGCGCGTGTTCGGTTTCTTTCGTGCGAGCCTTTGATCGGACCATTGGATAATTTGCCGCTAACCAGTATTCATTGGGTGATTGTAGGCGGAGAATCGGGCCCGGGTTCCAGGCCAATGAAATCGGAATGGCCCGAGTCAATCCTGAGACAGTGCCGGGATGCGAATGTGCCACTTCAAACAATGGGGGGGAGTGAGAAAGGATCGCACCGGGCGGAGTCTCTTTGGGTAGACGTATGATGAGATGCCCGCACTCGCACGGCAGGTCCACCGGCCTCAAGTAACCCAGGCAACCTCTGTGTAATGGTCCTTTGACACCCTAAATCTCGCGAGTAGCCATTTTTGGGTAAAGTAAGGTGGGGTGGCCGGGCCTGACCTGTCCTGGGCAGCGTATTAGTTATCGGTTGGTAATTTTGGTGTAAGCGTGTGCGTGAGAGTGAGTTGGGATGATTATTGATTGTGCGGGCGTTGACGGAAAGCGAAAATATCCTTATATTGGAATATGCTAGTCTCCCGGAACCCCATTTTCCCTTATGCTGTCCACACCTCATCACCCCTTCCGGGAAGACCCTATACCATCTCCCTCTACGAGCACCAGGAGTTCTTCTAAGAATCAGTAGGCTGTGCGGTTTGCAGTCCACTTTCTCAGAACGTTTCATTTCCTGAAAGGTGCTCCATGATTCAGAAAACTTCCAGAACGAGCCGCGGTTCGGAGGTGATCCCGGCATTTTCATCGGCGCGGGCCGGCGGAATCCAACGAACTCATATCAATCCGTCGGATGTTCATGCAGCGATCGGACGACACATGCTGGTCGATGCACTGGATCTCGTCGTCGACCTCGAACGCAGCCAGGGATCATACATCGTCGACGCGAAGACCAAGAAGCGCTATCTCGATTTCTTCACATTTGTCGCCTCGGTGCCCATCGGGCTCAATCACCCAAAGATGACGACACCTGAATTCCGCGAAAGACTCGCTTCCGTCGCGGTGAACAAGGTGACCTGCTCCGATGCCTTCACGGTCGAGATGGCGGAATTTGTCGACACGCTCGACCGTCTCGCGATGCCCGACGATCTGCCGCATCTTTTCCTCATCGAAGGCGGAGCCCTGGCTGTGGAGAACGCTCTGAAGGCCGCCTTCGACTGGAAGATCCGGAAGAATTTCCAGAAGGGCTACACCGAAGAGCGAGGCACGCAGGTCATACACTTCCAGCGGGCGTTCCACGGCCGATCGGGCTATACGCTTTCGCTAACAAATACCGACCCGGCGAAAACCGATCTCTTCCCGAAATTCCGATGGCCCCGGATCCTCCACCCGGCCGTCCGCTTTCCGTTGAACGAAGAAAATCTTCAGGCGGTCGTCAAGGCGGAGGCGGTCGCGCTCGAACAGATACGCAACGCCATCCGGGAGAATACGGACGACATTGCCGCGATCATCATCGAGCCGATCCAGGGAGAAGGCGGGGATAACCATTTCCGGAAGGAATTTTTCGCCGAGCTTCGGGCCATTGCCGACGAGCACGAGATCATGCTGATCTTCGACGAGGTGCAAACGGGAGTCGGGCTGACAGGCAAGATGTGGGCGGCCGAGCACTTTGTACGACCGGACATGATCGTCTTCGGGAAGAAGGTACAGGTGTGCGGGTTCATGTGCAGCCGGCGCATCGACGAAATCCCGGACAACGTTTTCACGGTCCCGAGCCGTGTGAATTCGACCTGGGGCGGCAACATTGTTGACATGGTCCGCTCACAACGTTATCTGGAAATCATCCACGAAGATCATCTCATCCAGAATGCTTCTTCGATGGGTTCATACCTTCAGAAAGAGCTGAACGAGATCGAAGCGGAGTATCCTTCCCTGGTCAGCAATGTGCGGGGTCGCGGTCTGATGTGCGCGTTCGACCTGCCGCGTCCGGAGCAGCGACTAACGCTGAGGAAGAAGGCGTTTGAGAAGGGGCTCGTGGTCCGCTTACCATTCAGCGCGAGGAGGTCGATCAGGGAATCGAGATCTTGCGGCAATCGCTGGCTGAGATGTCGAAGTGACCACCCCCTCCCGTCAGGTGAAAACCACAGAAGCCTAGAATAACAATCGTGCCGTCCCGCGGGACGGCACGATTATTCTAAAAAGTAGTGATGGTACTTCGGACCGGCAGAAGCGAGTGCGGTTACCGGAGAAGCACTACTTTCTTAGAGTTTGAGAATGCGCCCGCCTGCATCCGGCACGTATAGACTCCGCTCGGAAAGCTCTTCGCATCCCATTCGACCTGGTAGGCTCCCGGCTCCTTGACCTCGTCCACAATTGTGGCCACTTGCGTCGTGGGATTGAAGGGATTCGGGTAATTCTGTTCGAGCGAGAAGCGGGCGGGCCGCTCCGCGGACGCGCCGAGGCCTATTCGCAAAACGATCTTCGACGGAGGCTCGCCAATCCGCACCGACTGATTTCCCATCAACGAGAATTCCCGTTGATCGACGATCAGCTCAGCCGTGCCGGCCTCTCCGGCCAATTCCCAAGAAATGTTCAGCGGGAAGTCGGCGGATGAAATGGTAATCGGGAAATCGTGTGCTTTCTGGCCGGCGGAATACGCAAGCGATCCGCCCGCAGCATAGCGGACGTCGAAACCACCGGGAGGGGGAGACGGTGGAAGCTCATATGATGCTCTTTCCAGGCCGGCCCCGCTTGAGAAGCTGAAATACAATGTCCTCTGCCTGCCGCGGCTGTCGCTGACGGTGAGTGTCGCGAGCGGAGGAGAGGATGACGATTTGAATCCGGGTGGGACCGCGGGTGTGGCGCTCGCGCCGGAACTCATAGCGAGCTTCCCGCCCGAACCGGCCCTCACCCAATTGCCCTGCTGCGGAATCAACGAATCGCTGACCTGATAGCCGGAATTTCCGTACGAGAAATACCGGGAAGACACAATCCCGGGCGGGATTTGAACGACAGCGCTCACCGGAATCGCGGTCGTAAGAGAGCCGATCATATTCCATCCCGCGGAGATATTCACCGTGTCGTTTCGCAGCGAGTCCCCATGGACGGGGACGCTCTGGGGGCCCGAGAATTTCAGCCAAAAACCAAAGCCGGGCGAGAGCGTGTCGATACGTTGATAACCCGCCGCATACGCGAAGGCGTTCGAGATGCTGGAGGGATAGACCACATTGCGGTGGTTGTCGGGCACTTTTCGGGGAAGCGAGAGGAGGTTCCAGCCGTCCAACACGCTGTAGGTCTCACCGGGCCCGTAATGGTTTCCAAACAATAATCCCGATGTGTCGAGTCCGCTTCGCAGCGTGATTGCATATGATCCGTTGCCCGGAGGAAGCGTTTGATACCAATCCGCCCGCGAAGACTCGCTCACCGAGTAGGATCCCGGAACGAGATTCACGAACGAATAATTCCCATTCAACTCGGTAAGGGCGCTCATCGTGACGGGGCCTGTCAGATGTAAAACCCAGTTTGCGATTCCGGGCTCTCCGCCATCTTTGATGCCGTTCGTATTTTGGTCGTTGAATTTCAATCCGGCGATGCTTCCATACCTGAAGTTTCCGAAATCCTTCCCGGTGATTTGGTTCCCTCCGCTGATCGATATCGAATAAGATCCGCTTGCAGGATGGGATTCATGCCAACCGGCCTGCAGGAGTTCGGTGACCGTATAATTCCCCGCAATCAAATTTGCGAACGAGTAATTGCCCGAACCGTCTGTGAGCGTCGAATCGGTTTTCGTCCCCGAGAGCCGGACTCGCCAGGCCAGGAGGCCCGGCTCACCGCCTTCCCTCAACGTGTCTGCATTGATATCCTCGAAGACGGTCCCGGAGATCTGAGCACCTTGAAAGTTTCCGAAGTCGATGCCGGTCGTGTCGAGGCCGGAGCGCATGACGATTGTGTAGGTGGGTGTGGCGGGAAATGTCTCCGCCCATCCTGCCTGCTGCACCTCATCGACGAGGTACGTGCCGGGCTGCAGACCCGTGAACGAGTAGTTCCCGTTCACATCCGTCGTTGTCGAAATGACCGACGGAGGCGAGGCGATGGTGAGTTGGATCGTCCAGTTGGCGAGGCCCGCCTCACCCCCGTCCTTGGCGCCATTGTCATTCGCATCGTTGAATTTCATCCCGGCGATCGAACCGGGCGCTTGCGCGGCAAGCGGGGATTCCCACAATCCCCTTCCATACGTCGCCGCCCGAAGCTTTTGGCTAGCCACTTGAACCTCGAGTTCGTTGACGATCACATTGGGAAGCCCTGTCGAGAAAGAGCTCCAAGACGATCCGGAATTTGAGGAAAAATAGACGCCCGCGTCCGTCCCGACGTAGAGATGGGCGGCAAAAGACGGATTGACTGCTATACAATTGACCGGTATGCTAGGCAATCCCGTCGATATGTTCGACCAACTGGATCCCCGGTCTGTCGTCACGTAGACTTTTTGGCTCCCGTAACCCGAAGTTGTCGCATAGGCGGTGGCAGGATCAATCGGAGATACGGCGAGATACGTGACTCCAGCTGCCGGCAATCCGGCCGTGATTGAGCTCCACACCGTGCCGCCGTTTGAGCTGACCCAGACCTGCGAAGTTGTCGCCGCGTACAGCGTGTTTGTGTCTGTCGGCGCGATGGCCAGGCATGTGAGCGGTACGGATGAGAGCCCGCTCTTGAGCGTTGTCCACGACGTGCCCCGATTGGTGGTCTTGTAGACACCTTTTTCCCCGACATACAACGACTTTGGATTGATCGGATTGATAATATAGGGCGTTACCCAGTCACCCGTATCCGGTATCGAGCCTGTGATCGTCGTGCTCAAATCACCCCCGGTGGTGGTCTTGCGGATCTGGCCGTAATAGAGTTCACCGTAGCCAATGTTTTCGTCGGAATAATCGATGAGGGCCTCCATGCCGTCGCCGTCGAGTATCGCTCTCCATGACCCGCTCAAGTCGCGGTCCGTTCCGTTGTCCTGCGCGCCGGCATAGATGCGGTTCGCGTTCGTCGCCGATCCCCCGAGGCGATAAAACTGAGTCGCGGCGATCCCAGCGCTGCGGTCGGTCCAGCTCGTTCCGGAGTTCGTGGAAACGAAAACGCCTCCGTCATTGCCCGCCAGTATGGTTGAAGCGCTGCCGGGAAGGAAAGTGAAGCCGTGCTGATCGGCATGGATGTAGGGAAGCCCCGTTCCCGAATACCAATGCGTCAGCCTTGTCCAACTCGTGCCGCTTGAGGTGGACTTCCACAGATTGACTCCGCCCACGTAGACCGTCGCGGGGTTGTCGGGGGCGACCTGCAAAACAAGGTCGTACCAACCCTGTCCGCCTGACGCATCGCCTCCGGTTCCATTGTCCCATCCGAGGATGTTGGGCGTGCTCGATTTCAGCGACCAGCTTGTGCCTCCGTTGGTCGATCCATAAAGTCCATAAAAACCGAAGTCGAAATTGGTATAATCGACATAAAGCGCATAGAGAGTCGAGGGTGTGGATGCGGCGACTGCGACGGAAATTCTGCCCAAGTTTGACGACGCCGGCGGCAATCCGGAGGTCAACTGTGTGAATGATGTGCCCGAATTGGTGGACTTGTAAACACCGGTGGCGAAGAGCGTGGTGTACCAAACGGTGGGATCGGAGGGATCGACCTCCAGATCTTTAAAATTGCCGGACATAACACTGGGCCAAGTCAAGCCCGCATTGGTCGTCCGGAAGATACCCTGGCGGCCCGCTGCGAGCAGGATGTTCGGATCCGTCGGGTGCGGAACCACCGCATAATTGGTGTACCTCTGGGATGTCGTGGAGCTTAAGCCGGTCGGGTTCCAGGTATCGCCGCCGTCCGTCGACTTGAGAACTCCCACGCTGTAGGTATCCTGGCCGTCGGCGTCCCCGGTGGCAACGTACATGATATTGGAATTCGTCGGATCGAAGGCGATCGATGAGATCCCGAGCGTCCCGAAGTTGTCGGTGGTTGTGCTCCACGAACTTCCGGAGTTCGTCGATTTCCATAATCCCCCCGACGCAGACCCCGCCCAGATGATGTTCGTGTTGCTTGGATTAACTGCAATCACGTTTACCCTGCCCTCACCACCGTTCACCGGAGAGGGGGCTGAGGGAACCACGGCGGGCCCGATGGGAGTCCAGTTGCCTCCGGCGGCGACCTGCATGGGCATGCTGCTCCGATATTCGTTCATCCGTTTCTGGAGGATATCCGGGGAAGGCAATTCGCCCGTCGGATAGACACGCGGTTCAATGAACCATTCCCACCGCTTGAACGGTATCCATGGATTTCCTTCCTCGCCGCCATGGATGTTAAAATTCTTGGTGGACCAATACTTTTTGAACTCGTCGCGAATCCTGTAAAAATTCGTTTCATTCGGACCGAGGTTATCTCTCCAGGGCTGCGCGTGAACGGTGGTGAGTAAGAGGATCATGAACCCGATCAGGATCCAGAGAGATCGAAAATTCTTCTTGGCATGTTACATGCTAGACCTTCCATGTGTGTGAGAAGCTGCCACCAAGTGCGCTCGCGGGTAGCAGCCATCCAATGCTCTTAGTTTATCTGATTAAGATCGCTTTCTTGGTGGATGTAAATGCCTGCCCTGCGCCATTTGTTACATTCAACCGCACAAAATAGATCCCGGTCGTCAGCTCGAGCCCGTCCGATGTTCGCCCGTCCCAATCGACGGCGTACGTTCCGGCCGGCTCGGGCTTGTCGATGAGCATTCTCACCGGCTGCCCGATTAGATTATAAACCTCCAGCCGCACGTTTCCGTCCGACGGGATTTGATACGTGATGAGGGTCGTAGGATTGAAAGGATTGGGATAATTCTGACTCAGGGCGTATTCATTCGGACGAGAGGCGAGCCGGGATTGATTTCCGATCTCAAGGCGCAGGGATTTCACATCCGGATTTGAAATTGTCAGACTTCCGGACGGATTTAATTCGGTCGTGCGAGAGGGGTAGGTGAGCGAAAAGTCGTCCGCGGTTCCTGCCATCTCCCAGGCAACCTTTAGCGGGACCGCTGCGCCCGTGAAATTGATCGTTATGGCCTCCGAGGTCCCGCGCGGGATCCAGACAAGACTTCCATTGGAGAATCGCGCATCGAAGGCCCCTTCAGGCGGAGAGGGAGGAAGGTCGTACGAGTTCACATTCCGGCGTACGAATCTTGAATTTCCGAAATAGAGTGTCTGGTGCCTTCCGCCTGCGTCCCGTAGGGTTATAGTATTGACAGATGCGTCCGCGAGGCCCGTACCGCCAGCCAGCGATCTGAGCGGCGCCGCAGCGGATGAGGCGGTCATCGCCAGTTTACCGGATGCCGATGTTCGCACCCAATACCCATGGTGCGGACGAAGAGAATCTGACGTGATGACATACGAGCCCTGGAAGCCGAAGTAACTTGAGTTAACGATGCCGCCGGGTGTCTGTACGATCGCCGATAGCGCTACCGGGTTCGTCAATGAACCGATCAGATTCCAGCCCGCGGAGACGTCGATGGTATCCCGAAGGATTGAATTCCCAAGAATGGGAATACTCTTGGGGGAACTGAATTTCAGCCAGTAGCCGGGACCGTTCGGGATGACATCGAGCGGGGTGTAACCGCTTGAGCCAGTGTAGGCAAAGGCTCTCGAAATAGCGGACGGATAGATTGCTGTCTTGTGATGATCGGGCGCATCTTTGGGAAGCGAGAGCAGGTTCCAATCGGCCGCG
>VBOC01000047.1:0-3199 GCA_005877655.1 Ignavibacteria bacterium | reverse complement strand
ATCGTTGAATTTCATTCCATGGATTGCACCAAGTTGGAAGCTTCCAAAGTTTCGACTGGCGACGATAGTGTTAGTGCTGTCGAGGGTAATACTATAGGATCCCGCGGGAGGAAACGTTCTTACCCACCCCGCGGGCAGAACTTCCTGGACCGTATACGAACCGAAGCTCAAACTATCGAACGAGTAATTTCCCGAGGGGTTCGTAGATGTCGATTCCACCTTGGTGCACGTCAGTCTGATTTTGAAGTTGTTGACTCCCGGCTCTCCGGGATTGAGTATCCCGTTTCCATTAAGATCGTTATAAACGCTGCCGCTGATGACGCCGACGCGGTTGTAATACTTGATTGCAGCGAGGGCATTCAGGATTCCCCAACCCATGAGATTATTCGGAGAACACACGTTGCTCGCGGTCTGCCGCATCGCCTCCCGAACCTGAATCGGTGTCAGTGTCGGGTTAGCACACAGAACGAGAGCCGCCACACCGGCGGAGAGAGGGCATGAGAACGATGTGCCGCTCGCGCCCCCGTAAAGCGTGGTATCGGTCGCGCTCGCGACTTTCACACCCACACCATCCGCCATCACGTCGGGTTTCGTGCGGCCGTCAACCGTCGGTCCATATGAGCTGAAGGATGCCCGGACTCCTGAGGAATTCACCGCTCCGGCGGTGATGACGCTGTCGCCGTCGGCAGGCGCGATGAGGGTATTCGGCTGTCCCCCTCTCGCGACAGCGTCGTTTCCGGCGCTGTTTACAACCACGATCCCCAGGCCCACGGCCCGGTCGGCAGCTCTTGTGATCAGGGCTGTGTGGCCGTCCATATCTGCCCAGGTAAGACTGGTATAGGGCGCGTCAAACGTCAGATATCCGAGCGACGTGCTCGTCACATCGACGCCGATGCTGTCGGCCCACTGGATCGCAGCTGCCCAGTTATCCTCTTCGATCGGCGTTTCGCTTGAATCGTTTTCTGTCCGTGCCAGGATGAAGCTCGATTTGAACGCGGGTCCGATCAGGCTTCCGGACTTGTTGCCGCCGATCGTTGAGAGGGTGTTAACACCATGAGCCCCGAAACCGGTGCTGGGATTATTTGGCTTAACGCTTACCTTATGATCGACAAAGTCGTACGTGGCGATGATGGTCATCGAGTCGAAGGCCTGGTGAGCCAGATTGCGGAAGCCATTGTCGAAGACGCCGATTACGACTCCCTGCCCGAAGAACCCCAGCTTATGCACTGCGGGAACGTTGAGCTGATTGACCTGTGGGAACGATGAGCCGTAATCAAGAGATTCGGCGGCGGTCGGGGCCTGTAATGATGGGGGTTCCTTCCAGGGCCCGGACTGCTCCTCGTCCTTGCGGGTTCTCCACCGCCCGACAAGTTCGACTTCGATCACGAACGGCAATTTGCGGATTTCTTCGATCTGTGGCTTTGTGGCCAGTGCGCTCACCGCGTTAAACCACTTGAGCCGGTGCCGGATGGCGGACGCGACGGAAGCGACCGATTGGACATACGATTCTTCAAGGGGGAAATCCTGATCGTCGATCACATGCGCTGCATCCCGCACTTTCGATCGCCTCCAGATCGAGCGCTCGGACACCAATGGGACGGGCTTCTGCGGTCTCGCAAATCCGAATTTGCCTTTGTCCTTGAACGAGACGAGGATCAGGGTGGGGGAGTTGTCCGGTAGCGATGAATATTGTCGCGTGAGGAGCTTGCCGAGAGGGGCCTGCGCGGAAGCCGTCGACAGCCCGATAAGCACACAAAAAAAAAGTGCTTTCACTAACCCCTCAAATGAATGAATCAGTTGGACGGCAAGGCCATGTACTGAGAAAACTTATGAAAATTCGATAGAAAAGTCAAGAGAAAAAGTCCGTAACTTATGAACGCGCAAAACGTTCCGCGAAATCCAGACAAATGAGTGCCGCCCTCAAGGATCTGCCTAAATTCAAGAACAATAAACTCAAGAACAAGAAAATGTCTCATCCCCACAGGCAGGCAGGGTATAGGTTTGGACTTGGACCTTATGTTTAAGAAGAAATGTCGGATACCGGAATCAGTGATCCGGTGTTTGAATTCCCTCCTCATTTTCGGTATCTTTTCATATGGAGACACTCGGAAAGGGACAGGCGAACCTCAAGCTTAATAGAGGCGTCGTGGAAAAGATGCTGATTCAGTTCATCCGCGACGAAGTTCGCAACGCGGGTTTTTCCAAGGGAGTGGTGGGCGTTTCGGGGGGTGTCGATTCGGCGCTGGTCATGCTTCTGACGGCCAAGGCCCTCGGACCGGAGAACGCGCTCGCTGTTCTCCTGCCCTACCGGATGCGGAGTGAAACAATTGACATCACACCGATGGTCGACGCCTATATCGGCCGGGACGGGGATATGAACGATGTTCGCCGGGGAAATGTCATGGCGCGCCAGCGTATGATTGTGCTCTACGACCTATCGGCCCGGGAGAGGGCGCTCGTGATCGGGACGAGCAATAAGACCGAGGTGATGCTCGGCTACGGCACCCAGTTCGGAGATACCGCCTGTGCGATCAACCCGCTGGGAGACCTCTATAAAACACAGGTCTGGCAGCTGGCGGACGCAGCGGGTGTTCCGAAGAAGATCGTGGAAAAGAAGCCGACGGCGGATCTCTGGGCGGGCCAGACGGACGAAGGAGAACTCGGATTTTCATACAAGCTGGTCGACCGGCTCCTCTATGCGATGATCGACGACCGCCGCACAGATGAGGAGCTCAATGAGCTCGGCTTTGAGGAAAATTTCATCGAGAAAGTCAGGCGGATCGTGCAGAGGAATCAGTTCAAACGCCGCCCACCCGTCATCGCGAAGATTTCCCACCGCACCGTCAACATCGATTTCCGCTATCCCCGCGATTGGGGGATCTGAGAGCGCAAACCCATGAGCGAGGCGGTTGAGCGCGGCACGCTGTATATCGTCAGCACACCGATCGGCAATCTCGAAGACATCTCGCTTCGTGCCGTCCGGGTGCTTTCCGGAGTCGACCTCGTGGCCGCTGAAGACACGCGGACAACGAAAGTCCTCCTCGATCACTACGGCATCCGCAGGCCGTTGATCAGCTATCACAGCTACAATGAGGCCCGCCGAACCCCCGAGTTGATCGCCAAGCTTGAATCCGGACTATCCGTGGCCCTCGTTTCCGACGCCGGCACGCCCGGAATCTCAGATCCCGCGCTCAGGATA
>VBOC01000234.1:5464-6560 GCA_005877655.1 Ignavibacteria bacterium | reverse complement strand
TTTGAATAGGTTCCATCGGTCCATTCTTCTCGCATGTACCTAAGCTGTGGATCATCAAGGGAACGAGCTTGCGGCACCAGCGCTTCCATGACATCCATCTGATGCGTTGCAGCCTGAATTTCAGGATTGTTCACCATCGCTTCCACGATGAGAAATTGTAAATCAAGAGTTTGCGATTCCGGGATGATGATTGAGTCAACCCGGCTGGTCGAGTCGTTGACCTGACTGAAGCCGGTGGCTTTCATGCAGAGAACGAGCAAACAAAATATTATTCTATTCATAATTCCTCATAAAGCGACGTTCGGTCCTTTTTGGTAAACACCAAAAATAGTTTTTTGCCGCCCCGAATTCCGGGCGGGCGAAAGGAGGCAACAGCGTGTTTCAATGGTACGAAACACCGTGCCGGCTAGAAAAAACCTGCCCTGGGGCAGGAACTTGGGGAATTTAAATCAGCAGTGAAGCGGTGAAGATCGGAATATCTTCAGAAGGAGGGGAAGGAGCGGGAACAACTCTGGGAATACTGAGTGGAGACTCGAAAATCCGAAGAGGCACTGAGTAAACGTTCGCGCAAAACGAGTTGGTGTAGACGGAAAGTTTTTGCTTTTCGCCGAGGAATTCGGCATGATTTCGTTCTGCCGCAAGGACCGTCCGGCAGCAATCCTTGCCCAGCGCAAGACCGGGCGCCTTCGTGGAGGCGGTATGCCGCTCGGCGCAGCAGG
Organism: Ignavibacteria bacterium; assembly: GCA_005877655.1. Lineage (GTDB taxonomy): Bacteria > Bacteroidota > Ignavibacteria > UBA10030 > SZUA-254 > VBOC01. The sequence continues at coordinate 5,841 of VBOC01000234.1, read as the reverse complement.
CCGGGCGTGCAGAAACCCCTCGGCCCATCATCGGGCACGCGGCAATGACGACGGGGAGCCCCACATTAAACAGCGAGAACGCAGCCGCCAACGCTACCGCCACCAGCCGATATTTTGAATCACGCATCATGTCAATCGAATATGCTAACATGTCCAGGGTGACTATCGTTCCCCTCGGGCAGAATACTTTCCTTTCCAAGGTAAAGCATTATAGATGTAATGTCAATTGCCTCCCAGGAGATGTGATCTGGATCGCCGGGACCCTGGTTAAAGACTGCCAGGGCCAGATTTCCCCGGTTAATCGGGTAAAGGTTGACTCATCCCTTGAATGACTTCAGGCTAAAGATGTCCTCGATCCCGACCAGCTCAACGGAATA